>JAUPKO010000483.1 GCA_030837395.1 Actinomycetota bacterium
CCAGCCCCAGTAGCGCCAGGCGACGCAGCGCTTCCCGGCGCGGCGGCGGATCCCCGAGATCGTCGGTCGCTATTTCTTGAGCGATACAGCGCTGCAGGGGCTCCATATCACCGAATTATGCCGCCTGTTCGTTGATCCCTCTGCGCCCACCCGGGGGTGTCCGATTTGTATTGCACTTCTCGCGGTACTTCATCGATGAAACGTTTGCGGCCACCGAGCGCTCAGTAAACGGGAACCTCACGCCCTGCGAGCCAGCAAAACTGGCCCTCGCAACAACGAGTGTCAATGGACAAACGAGGGGCAACGCCTGGGTTAGCTCGTGCGGCGCAGGGGTGTCCCGCGGGCGCTTGTCATAAATCCAGCCGACTCGTTGCCCAAGCGCTATCGATGTGAGAGCCTCATTGAGATAGGTTGAGATCTCAAACGCAGGGGGATCGTAGTGCTTGCCGAGACCGATGGGGCTGTAGGCTCCAAGGGGCGGTCACTCCGAACCCCATTTTTGACTCACGCCTCAGATTGCGAAATGAAAGCGGCGGAACACTCGGAGTTAGAGCAGTTACGTTTCGCGCCACCACCCCGTTGGCAGCTCATATATGCCAAGTGGCTAATTGTGACCGACTTATTGGCAGTGTTGCTAGCGATCTGTTTTGCGCAACTGGTTCGCTTCGGTTCGGACTCCCCGCTGGGAGCATCGCTCCCCTTGGTGCGCAGCATCACTTACCTTGAGATTTCGGGCGCCATAGCAATCCTCTGGCTAGGTGCACTGACGATCAACCGCTCACGATCCCATCGCATTATCGGCTCCGGCGTCGAGGAATATCGGCGGGTATGGCTCGCGACGATCTCGACTTTCGTTGCCATTGCGATTGTCTCGATGCTCTTCAAGCTCGAAGTTGCGCGCGGCTATCTGGTGCTTGCGCTTCCAGCGGGTCTGGTCCTTCTTTTTTCTACGCGATGGCTCGCTCGCCTGGCTGTTTCCAAAGCACGTAGAGACTCAGGCAAATGCATCAACCGCTTGCTCGTGGTCGGCAGCCCACAAGCCGTCCGAGACCTCGCTCACGCATTATGGCGGGAGCCGGGGTCCGGCTACGAAGTGGTTGGCGCGTGCGTTCCGGGAAAACATGCGCGCACTGCGATCGGTATCCCGGGGCTCGGGTCCATCTCGGTCATTGGCGATGAGTCGATGGTCTTGAGCGCCATCGCTGCCACTAGGTGCAATGCTGTCGCCGTCGCAACTGGCGATGAGTTTCATGGGAAGCGGCTTCAGGATCTGTCCTGGCAACTTGAGGGCCTCGAAATCGACTTAATGGTCGCGCCTGGGGTCATCGACGTAGCCGGTCCGCGGTTGCACATGCGCCCCGTTGCGGGCCTACCGCTGATCCATGTGGAGAAACCCCAGTACAACGGCGCAAAGCAATTCCAGAAGAGATTGTTCGACGTTGTGTTTGCGGGTTTGGCTCTAGCATGCAGCCTTCCATTGCTACTGACGATAGCGGTCGTAATCAAACTGACCAGCAAAGGGCCGGTGTTCTTCCGGCATCAGCGGATCGGCTTGGACGGTAAGCCGTTCGAGATGTTTAAGTTTCGCACAATGGTGCAGGGCGCAGATGTGATGTTCAAGACACCTGCAGCCTCGGGTTCAACCACCTCGCCCAGGGACCCATTCAAATGTGTTGACGATCCACGAATTACGACTGTGGGTCGATTCCTTCGCAGGTACAGCCTTGATGAACTGCCCCAGTTCATCAACGTTTTGAAACGTGACATGAGCGTCGTCGGGCCTCGTCCGCAAGTAACGCGAGAAGTCGAATTGTATGACGACGAAGCAATGCGTCGCCTGCTGGTACGCCCTGGGATCACCGGTCTGTGGCAGGTTAGCGGACGCTCGGAACTGTCCTGGGAAGACTCGGTGCGACTCGACCTGTATTACGTCGAGAACTGGTCGATGATCGCCGACCTGCTAATTGCGATCAAGACGCTTCGAGTCGTGCTCAATCACACCGGGGCGTACTAGAATCCTGTTCCAACTGCACTCGCACCTTGACCGGTAGCAAGAGTCTGGCTCCGATGTCGACCGTCCGAACCAAGTCCTCTCTCCGGATGCGCCAGTTGTAGCCTGAATTTTCCCTGTTCCGACCATAGGCGTTGCACCGCAGAACTGCCAGAACCCCCAGGGAATCGAGCTTGCTCGCGACCGGCTGAAATATCTCCCGCCGGCAGAGCGCACTTGGTGCGACGTCAAACACGTCGAGACCGCTCCTGCCGATTGGGTAGCTTGGTTCGACATCCCCAACAAAGTGCTGGAGGAGTTTCACGCCCGAGGGGGCGCGCTGAGAACTCCATGACAGTTTACAAACAAACCCCATCAGGGGCGTGAATCAACGATTCGGGTCTCCGGACTCACCTGGACGGGTCAGTAGCCCGCCGATCCAACGCATCGGCCGGTAGCCTATCTCCATAGGTGCGCCCGTAATAGTCGTAGCTGTAAGGACCGCTTCGCTTGTTAGGAACCATGCTAAGTACGGAACCGAGAATGGTTGCACCGACATCATTGAGTATTCCGATCGAATGCGCGATTTGGTCCCGCTTGGTGTCCCCAGCGCGAACCAATAGGATGGCACCGTCGGACTCTGCCGCGAGAATAGCGCCGTCTGTGACGGCAAGCAATGGCGAGGTGTCGATAATTACGTAGTCGTAGCGGTCACGTAATTCATCGAGGACCTTCTTGGCGGCCCTTGACCCAAGCAGTTCGCTGGGGTTCGGTGGCGTTGGGCCGGATGCGAGCACTTTCAGCCGTGGGAACTTGGATTCCTGGGTCGCGTCGTCGAGCGACGCAGAACCGCTGAGTACGGTGCTGAGTCCAACCGACCCGACCATATCGAGATAGCGGGCCAATGATGGACGCCGCATGTCGCCGTCGATCAGCAACACGTTGTGGTCGGCTTCTGCCAGGGCCAGAGCTATGTTGATGGCCGTCGTGCTCTTGCTTTCATTCGGCACAGAACTGGTGATCACGATGAGGCGGGGAGGGCTATCGACGGAGAGGAACTGTAGGTTCGTTCGCAACTTTCTAAAGGACTCGGCGGTCGGTGAGTTGTCGCTCTCGAAGACAATGGCGGGATTTTCGCGTCTGCCTTTGTCGTAGGGGACGACACCGACCACGCCTGATCCTGTTACTTTTTCCAGTTGAACTCGGTCTTTGACAGTGTTGTCAAGGATGTCACGAAGTATGGCAAGGCCTGCACCCAAGATTCCTCCGAGCAGGATGCCGACCGCTAGATTGCGTTTCTTCTTCGGAACCTCTGGCTCCGGTGGAACCGTCGCTCTCTGTTCCACCACGACCCGAGCGTCAGGTGCTGCTCCTTGGGCTGGGGTCTCTAGTTCGCGCACCATCACGACCAACTCCTCCGAAAGAGCATTGGCGATGTCGCGTGCCCTAACGGGTGACGTATCGAGAACAGACACGTCTATGAGCACCGTGTCCGGTTTTGCCTTTGCGGTGATAGCCTCGCTCAGCGTCCTTGCGTCCATATCGAGGTTCAGGCGGTCGATGGTTCGTTGCGCGAGCGTTTCGCCCATAAGCAACTGAGCATACGAGAGCACCCGCTCTTGTGACAGACGATTACCGCTGTAGAGCTCAGAAGCTGACGTGCCGCCAACAGTGGACACGAAGAGTCGCGTTGAGGCTTCGTAGAGCGGTGTCTGCAGCAGCGAGTAGGCCACCGCCGCCAACGCTGTGACGAGCGTGGTAGCTAATACCGTGGCCCATCGAGTGCGGATCACCTTCAAAAAGTCATGAAGCTCCATCTATGGCTCTCCTCTGATCAGGCGTTCCAGGGAACGGTTCCATCACGGACAAGCCGGCACCGAAATCCGCGGTGTGACGTCGTCGATTAGTGGTTGGACGGGGACGCGTGGTTCACCCGATGATGTCGGCTCCAGAAGCCTGAATGTCAACTCTCCGCTCTTGCCGGGAGGTATAGCGACCTGAACTTCGAAGCTTGGGTGTCCATTGTCAGTACGAGTGATTGCGGATGTTCGCTCGCCATTCGAAGCTACACTCAGCAATTTGGCGCCATTGGTGGCGATTAACCGTACAGATGACACCATTGTGCCGCGTGGAACATCGAGTCGGAGTTCTGAAGCAAGGCTATCTGAACCTCCGACATACTCTGGCAACGGCTGATTTGCATCTGCTTTATTGGCTAGCCGGACTGTAACAGTCGAGTTTCGCATGCTCCCGTTGCATCCGTCGGCCGCGTACTCGATTTCCCGGACCAAGTAGTAGTCCATTTTGTTTCCGGCAAGGTTGTTGATGACGACCTGAGCGTAGGGTGCGGCATCGTGCGGAACCACGTGTGCCATTGGTGTTTGCTCAAGTAGCCTTTGATCGGTCGCCGAGGCGCTCCACACTGCTATTCGTCCCTCGCTGGCGGCCCTACCCAGCGCATCGAGCAACTTACGCGGCGCCGGCAGTGGTCCTGTCAGCTTTGCGGCGACCGCGCCAGCAATTTCTTGCAGGTACTGCTTCCTCTCGCTCGAG
>JAUPKO010000048.1 GCA_030837395.1 Actinomycetota bacterium
ACCGTGAGCACCTCAGCCGGTGCCGACTCTTCGCGAGCGTCGGCAATCCGGACATATGACCGTTGCTGCGCATCGTGTTGTTTGGTGGCCCACACCGAAACCAGGTGCGGATTTTTGAGTTCGTCGGCCAGCGGGTGGGCGTAGTTGTCGAGGTCGGCGACAGCGGAAAGCAGATCCAGCGAATGGGACTTGCCGACGTCGATTCGCAGCGCCCATGGCCGGTCGTAAATCCGAGACTCGTCGAGAAGTTCCTTGGTCTCGGCGACGTATGCCCGTAGCCGGACTTGGTCGGGATCGTTGTTCGCGTTGCGGGACATCGGCCGCGGGATTTGCCTCAATTGCAGCGGCTCGTTGTCGGGGCAGGTGTACCAGCGCACGGAACCACGATAGGGCGGGCGCTGGCCAGGGTTTTGGGTTCAGGGAAGCCCAGCGACTAGGAAGGACGGGGATGGGGAGCGATTCCCCACCGTCGTCCCATCGACCGATAGCTAAAGCGGCTGCTAGAGTTCATAGAGCAGTTGGCCGGCTTCGCGGCGTTTGGCGTCGTCGTTGACGATCCACTGCATCGCCTGACTCAACGCGATCTCTGCTTCACGTTGGGTCTCCACCAGGTCGGCGAGTGCGGCCTCCAACTCCGAGGGCGCCATCGTGTCGCGCATAAGGCCGACAGCGTTGCGCAGCCTCAGCGCTGCTCTGGCCACCGCGAAACTCGCCCCCGCGGATGCCAACCCGTCACCGCCCAGGCCGGCCTCCCCCGCTGGCGCAATGGGCGGCGTGGTCGGAATAGCTTGGGGCGGCTCCTCCTTGGCCTCGGTGCGGCGCTTGGATGGGCGCGGCTTGTCGGCAAGCGGCTGTGGTTTGAGGCCGTGGTCGATGGCGTCCTTGACGCTTCCGGCCTGCCACTGAAGCACCCGCTCCAGGGCCGACCGGGTGTTCCTCCGCAACCCGGTGGCCCTGCCGGATTCGACCGTGCGGACGGTCTTGTCCGACAGTGGACCCAGGGCGGCAACCTCCTCCTGGGTCAGCTCAAGCTGGGCGCGGCGGTCCCGCACCCATCCAGCGAGCTGCTGCATCGACATGATGCGCTCATCCTGCCCTACAGACCGGTAACTTGGCGGGAACCTGCCGGTTCCGAGCCGCTCGCCGGGAAAAAAATTTAGCGACATTCCTGCCCGGCCTTGCATGGCACTGTAACACCTTTGAACTGCTGAGTTGATCTCAGATCGGTCACTGGGGCGACCCCGCAATCGGTAACTTACCGACCTCAAGTTACCGATTTTTACCGTTTGGTGTAGATTTCCGGTAACTTGGCCGGTAACTTACCGATCAGACCGGTAAGTCCGAGGAAAAGGGGAGACCCGTGACCACAGCAGTTATGCCCTCACGCCACGTCGACGACGACACGATCTACCGGCCCGGCCGGCCGGTCGGAGCGCCCACCGAGCATCGAGGGCCCCGAGTGAAGTTGTTCGTCTCCGACGAACCCACGCCATGCCAGTCGGTGGACCAGAACGACATCGAGATGTGGTTCGGCAAGGACATCGGCGGACGGGATCTGGCCGTGATGGCATGCCAGGCGTGCCCGTTCCGCGGCCGCTGCTCCTACAACGCCGTTGCCGTCCGCGCCACCCACGGCATCTGGGGCGGCATCGAGCTTCCCGGTGACCGCGCTCGCCGTCTGACCCCGGTCTACGAGCGTCTGCTGCGGCAGTTCGAAGAACGCCGCCAGATCGAGATCGGCAACGTCGCCGTCGAGCCCCTGGCCGCCGACGAGCACTTCATGCGCCGCCGAGAGCCGGCCGCCTGAACACCACTCCCCCATCGGCACACCGCAGAAGGGGGTGGCCTTCATCACACCGAAGCGCGCCGGCGCGACCTCCGGCATCCATCTGAATACCGCGTGAGCCGCACCACAGAAACACGAACACCCCCGGGCTAGGGACCCGAGGGCTTCGCGTTCGCGGTTGCGAGTACGAGGCCGGTTACCAGCCGGCCCCTTACAGGTGACTCACGCACCTGCCCTCGAAAGGGAGTGTGTCCGTGTCAGGACTCCCTCATATTAGTGCACGCCCAGCGTCGCGTCCAGCACCCGCGCGGCAGCCAAACCTCCTGGCGCCACGCAGTTATCGCGGCTGCAGCGCCGCGGCCCCTCGCCGGGGAACCCTGCGTGCGCGACCCACCGCCACGCCCGGGCGGCGCCGGCCACGCACCGCAGACCGGTCCTGCCACAACTGGCGTCCCAACCAGCTGGTCGTCCTGGAGCCGCCCGAGGGAACCCACCGCGGCGTCGCCTGTTGGAGCTCACGGCAGCGATGGCTGACGATCACCGTGCCCACGGCCTATGACCTGCGCTACAAAGCAATTCGCCCGCAGATGCGCAGCGGCGGGATCAGCCGCGAGGCACTGCTGGCCGTCGCAACAGCACGGGCCGCCCACGCCGATCACCGCACCGGACGCGAGTGCCGGCCCTCCAATGCCCGCCTGGTCGCCATGACCGGCCTGTCCCTGCGCCAAGTGCAACGCGCCGATGAAGCACTGCGTCTGCTCGGTGTTGCCACCGAGGTACTCCGGGGCCGCCAGCGGACACGCACCGAACGGATGGCCAGCTGGCGCGTCGGCGACCGCGCCCGCGGCTGGGCCTCGGTATGGGTGCTGCACGACAACCCAATTGACCTGCCCGCCAACGGTTTCGTGACACCCCACCCCGATAGGGTCCTGAAAGGATCTAACTCTCGTCAGAGAGTGGTTACTACCCGCCGCACCCCTTCGGGCCGCGGCCGGCGCGCCCATCGGCGCGCATGCCCGGACAAAGAGGGCACCCGCCTCGCGCTGGACTGGCGTGCACACGACAACGCACCGCCCTGGGCACGGCGACACTCAGCCGAAGCATGGTCAACGCTGCTGGCCGGCCCCGCCCGCCATGGCTGGAGCCCCAGAGATCTCAACCAACTCATCACCGACTGGCTGGCAACCGGACACCGCATCCCCGACAACCCGCACAAGCCGATCGGCTTGCTCGGTGCGATCCTCACCGGCCACGGCGGCCTGGATGAGCGGCCCACCGCCGCAGACGAGGCGCGGGTCCGCGAGGAACTCGCCCAGCGTCGCATCCAGCGAGCACTGGTGCGCGCTGAGCGCCGCGTCCACCAGAAGGCCCGCGATGCAGGCCGGGCCGCGCTCGACGGTCCCGGTCACGCCGAGTGCCGCCAAATCCTCGCCGAGCTGTCCGAGCGCCGCCGCCAGCGCCGCTACCAATCGGACGGAACGCGGCCATGAACCCCTTCCCTCCCCCGCCCGCGACCCACCGGGCCACCGCCCGATCGCTCAGAAAGTGAACCCGACCATGGCTCTCGTCAACGATCTCCCCTCGGTCCACCTCCGCGACAGTGATGTTCGCGCTGAAGATTTCCCCCGCCAGCCACCACAGGATCTGGCCGCCGAACAATCGGTGCTGGGCGGCATGCTGCTGAGCAAGGACGCCGTCGCCGACGTGCTGGAACGCCTTCGCCCTGGCGACTTCTACCGACCCGCCCACCAGAATGTCTACGACGCGATCCTCGACCTCTACAGCCGCGGGGAACCCGCTGACGCCGTCACCGTCGCCGCCGAGCTCGACCGCCGCGGCCTCCTTCGACGCATCGGCGGCGCGCCTTACCTGCACACCCTGATCGCCACTGTGCCCACCGCCGCCAACGCCGGCTACTACGCCGGCATCGTGGCGGAGAAGGCCCTGCTGCGCCAACTGGTCGAGGCCGGCACCCGCGTGGTGCAGTACGGATACGCCGGCGCGGAGGGCGCCGACGTCAACGAGATCGTGGACCGGGCCCAGGCCGAGATCTACGACGTCACCGAGCGGCGTACCGCCGAGGACTTCGTGGCGCTGGAGGCACTGCTGCAGCCGACCATGGACGAGATCGATGCCATCGCCTCCCAGGGTGGCATCTCCCGTGGTGTGCCCACCGG
>JAUPKO010000484.1 GCA_030837395.1 Actinomycetota bacterium
CACCACCCCCGATACCGGTCACCACACGTCTACATCGACGGCCCCAGGTTGGAACCTACCCCATCCATTCGAACCCCTGTACGTCAAACCTACGACTGGTCACACCCGAAAGCAAGACCTGAACCCAACAAATCTCACCCAACCCCACCGCCGCGACATGACCGCGCGACAGCACCGAAACCGGCCCACACCAGCCGACCCCGCACCACCTGAAACCACCCTACGAACCGGGTCCGACAGCGCGTACGCACCCGGGCCGCTGGCCAGGACAATGAGGTCCAAGGCCGCGCGCCAACGCCTGTGGATAGCCGTTTGACGTCACCGGCCTCTCGAAGCACGCTTGCTGCATGAACCGAGGGGGGACATCATGGTCGTCATGGCCTCATCACGCCTACTCACGCGCGCCGACCTCGACGCCCTACCCGACGACGGCCTGCGCCACGAACTCATCGATGGCCAGTTCGTGATGTCACCAGCCCCGGGCAATGACCACCAGACCGTCGCTGGTTCGCTCTTCTGGATGCTCCGCAACGTCGTTCGCGGCACGGAGTTGAAAGTGTTGTCCGCCCCCTACGACGTCGTGCTCGGGCCCAACGTGGTACAGCCCGACGTCGTGCTGGCGGCTCGACGCGACTACAGCGCAGACGACCTGCCGGTGCCGCCGATTCTCGCCGTGGAGGTCCTGTCCCCGAGCACCGCGAGGCGCGATCGGGGGCGCAAGCGCGAGTTGTACGCCGACGCGGGGGTCACGCACTACTGGATCGTCGACCCACAAGCCCCTTCCGTGACGACCTACGAACTCGTCGACGGCGCCTACGCCGAGACAGCCCACGTCTCCGGCGACGACACACTTACTATCGAGCAGCCTGTTTCGATGCGTCTGACCCCTACTGAACTCCTGCAGGACTGATCGGGCCGGGCGATTGGCGCCGGTGGGGGCTGCGGGGCGACGGGGCGACGGGGCGACGGGGCGACGGGGCGACGGGCCCAATCGACCAGAACCCGACGGATCGACCGAAGCCTCTGGTCGATCCGTCGGGCTTCGGTCGATTCGTCGGCTGCGAGGGCTGGGCGAGCACCGACGGTGATCCGGACCTCGGGGACCAGCCTCTGCATGGCTCCTCCCTCCCACACGGCCTGCGTCAGATCCCGCGTGCGGTTCAGCGGTACACGTCGGCAGCAGTACACGACGACATGACGCCTGTGGGGAACTGCGTCACGTATCCGCCGGTCCGGTCAGGCGGACAGGCCCAATGCCGCCGCCAACCCGCGTCCCACCTCAGTCATCGCCTGGGGACTGAGCGCACCGAGATCGCGCGTCACCTCATCCGCCCAAATCTCCACGATGTCATCGCACACGACCCTGCCCTCGAACACTTCCGACGGACCCAACTCGACGATGCTGGGGATGGGCGGTTTGGCCGATGTCGTGAGGCGCACGGCCAAGACCGTGCCGAGCGCCCGATTCCGATTGTTGTTGGAGACCACGAGGTAGTACTTCTCACCGTAGTCACCCAGTTCGGCCGCGTAGACGCGACCGCGCAGCAGCGCCATCGACGTCATTCCTCAGCCGCCCACGACGGTGGCCGGCGACGCGCCAGCGCGCGGCGCTCCGTCGCCTCCGGTTGGCGCTCCTGCGCCATTTGGGCATAGCCCTGTCGTTCAACCTCATCGCGCAGGGCCAACAGCCCGGCGGTGAAGATGGCGTGGATAGCTGCGGCCTCACTCGTCGTGGAGGGGTCGATGTCGCTGCCTGTCAACGCGGCGAGAGCGCAGTGGTAAGCCGCCGAGTCGCGCACCTTCGCCAAGTCAGACTCGTCTCTTGCTGTGAGGGGAAGGGATGCCCTTCGGACGATTGCCGACCCGGTGCGAATAGCCATGAGGTACATAGTGCCGCACAGACTGTTGCACATCAATGCAGCGTCTTGACCGGCGCCGTTCTTCGCCCAGGCCGCGGCGGCAAGCCCGGGGACCGCGTCCCCGGCGAGTATGACCTGATCACGCGGCGATTTCTCATGGTGGACTCCCCCGAGTCGATGTGTGGACGTGTCGATGTGTGGACGTGTCGGAATGTCGGCCAATGCCGCGAGATCGACGTCGTCAACGCTACCGGGGTTGCCCGGCCACCGGCAGAGCGATATCCACAGGTCCAGTAGCGCTGCCGCAATTGAGTCGACGGATGACGAGGTCGGGGCCGGATCGGATCGCCGACCCAATCACGACGTGGGTCGCCCGAACCGCTCCGCAGACGACGCGGCCGATTCCGGCGCCACATCACACCGACGGAGGGCCGGGCGGGGCCGAAGCCGGGGGCCGAGGAAGGCTGGACCGCTTGACCCTTGGTCCTATTCGGGTGGGCGGCTCGACGGGTGCGACTCTGCCGTTTGCGACCCGGCCGGGATGCTGATGCCCCACCCAGACGTGAACTGCCGGTGCGCGGACTCCACCAACCGCGACGGCCGACGACAACCTCGGCCCGGATATCCACAAGCGCTCTTCCCAAAGGCCAGTCAGACGTCAATAATGACACCATCAGTCATGCCGAAAATCGAGTCGATCGTCGTCGGCATGCGCCAGAATCCGAAGGGTGTGTCGTTCGCGGACCTGCACCGCGTATGCACGCACTACTTCGGCCAGCCGCGACGGAAGGGATCCCATGAGGTCTTCTCCACACCCTGGCCAGGAGACCCGAGCGTGAACATCCAGAACAGCCGGGGCATGGCCAAGGCCTACCAGGTCAGGCAGGTCCTCATGGCGATCGACCGACTAGAGACCTCGGCACATGATGAGCACCACGAGCGAGGCACCGACCATGCAGATTGACTTCCATTACTCCTACCGCGTCCTTTGGTCGCCAGAGGACGGCGAGTTCGTGGGCCGGTGCAGCGAGTTCCCGTCACTTTCGTGGCTGGCCACAACCGAAGGTGAAGCACTCCACGGCATCATCACCGTCGTGCGCGAGGTGATCAAGGATCTCGAGGAGCAGGGCGAGCCCATCCCCGAGCCCTATGTCGACCGCACCTTCTCGGGTCGACCCAGCCTGCGCATACCGCCGGAACTGCACCGGCACCTGGCGATGGAGGCGGCGGAACAGGGCATCAGCATCAACCGCCTCATGAACCTGCGTCTCGGCGCGGGCAACTGACCCGATCAAGCACCGACACCGGCCAGGCAACCAGGCAGTACTTGCGGGCGTAACAGACCGCGTCGGCATGTGCTGGCTTCTCAAGCAAGAGGGCGTCGACTACGTGGCGGTCGATGGGCTGGCGGCGGTGAAGCGGACACCTGGCCTGCGTCCTGCTGGAACCCCGTTTGGTCGGCCCACACCCCTCGACCGAGGAGATAGCTCACCATCCTCCGTGGCCTGAGCCTGCTGAATCGAGTGTGGGTTCGCAGTCGTTTTGCGTCCCCGAACCCACACTCGATTCATTGCCGCCCCGCCCAGCACGACCGACGTGGTCGCGATTGAGCACATGAAGATTCGCCGGGCCGGGCCGGGCCTCGATCGACCACAAACCGGCCGATCGACCAATACCTCTGGTCGATCCGTCGGGGTTCGGTCGAATCGCAGGCCGCGGGGATCGGACGCCATCAGGCCGCCTCCAACTCCCCCGAACCCAGATCGGCCGACACCGACCAGTCGACCGGCGGCGGATTCGTGGTGTCGTCGGGTGGGTAGACGCTGAGACGCTGCGTGTCGGGGGCTTGCCCTGCCCGTGGTGCACAACCAGACACCCGACGTTACGAGCGCATGACCACATGCGCGAACTCCAGTAACGCTCGTGCGTGCCGCAAGGCGGACCTGAGTTCGCTGAGATTGACGTCGATCACCCCATAATGAGCCGCGTCTTTGACGGCCAACAGCCTGTCGAGGTGCACCGACGCCTCGACTCCACCCGTGATTGTCCGGAGCAGACGAGCAGCCTGCCTATGGTCGGGGCCACGGGACCGCACACCCAAGGCAACACAGCAGGCCGAGTCACAGGCCGCGATCCCGGCAAGAACCGCGAGGGCTGCCGCCACACCGGCAGACTCTGATGTCGAATCCGCCTCTGACTCGACGATTTCCGCGACCTCAAGGAACTTCGAGGCATGCCTGAGCCGAACCAGTGCCTCCGCGCGACCGCATGAAGCCTGTCGCCCCGCGGGTCGCGCACTCAACGGATGCCTGCCGCTCCGCCACGCACGGCACGCCACGGCGGACGCCTGCGTCGACGGCAACTTCTAGCCGGGAACCGACTCAGCGGCCGGCGCCATGATCCGCTCGCCAACAAGCACGATCTGGTCGCGCAGCAGTTCAGCAACGATGGGCTCCCCCCTGGTCACCATGTCGTCCAACTCACGTGGATCGACCTCAACAACGCTACCCGGGTTCCCCGACCAGCGGTGGATAGATATGCACAGGTCCGCCACCGCGGCCGCCCACCCAGGATCATCGACCGACACCTCACTGGGACGGATCAGCAGGATGTCGATGTCCGACGAACGACCGCCGTCGCCCCGAGCCGCCGAGCCGAACACGATGGCCGAGTGCGGTGCCACCTCCCAGCCCGCGATGGCCGAGCGAATCCGGGCAAACAGTCGCCCTCGCAGGTCGACCAGGGCCAGCACCGCCTCCGCCCCGACGTGGTCGCGATTGAGCACATAGAGATTCGCCGACCCCGCTTCAGTCACGTCTACCAAGCCCGTATCGGAGAGATCCACAAGGACGCGTCGCACACCGGACCAGCTGGCACCGGTGGTCAGCCTGTGGATTTGCCGGCCGGTCATGGGTCGATCTGTTCGCGCCAGGACCACCAGAACGTCGGCCGCCAACGACGGCACAACGCAGCGTGCTGGAGCTGATAAGTCCACGTGCGAGCCTCTCATCCGTGCGACGCGCCGGGACGAGCACTTGGCTAACGGACCGCCGACACCTTCTCCGTACACTCGTGGCGGTGGCACGGATTGTAACCGCGTGAGCACAATTCCGTCCACTATCTGCTAGACAACGCTATGACGGCGCCAAGCCCCTCACCTGCGGGTCACGCCCGCGAGTGGGCCCGAATCGACCCGAACCCGATGGATCGACCGAAGCCTCTGGTCGATCCGTCGGGGTTCGGTCGATCCGCGCAGGACGGGCCAGAGGCAGGGGCAGGGGCGGCGGGGAAGGGGCTTGGGCAGGCGAGGAGGGGCCAGATACCAGCGGCCAGGGGCCAGCGCGGAGGCAGATCGGCGATCACCGCACCCCCGTCACACGCCGCCCGAATCCGGGTAACCCAACTCCCAGACCCCCGTTGCCCGCGCCGACAACCACAGAGGACCCGTCGGCTTCTTCGCCAGCCCACGCTCGACCGCCCTCCACCGACCCAGTACCCGCTCTGCCTGCGACCACGGCCGTTGAGAGCCGACCTGTCCATGCAAGTGAACGACCCGCAACCCGTGACGAAGGGCCAACGCTGACTCCACCGGCCGAGTACGTACTCGCCGGTCATTGGTGATCACGACCCAGCCGCGATCCCCAGCGATGGGAATCTACTCCGAGTCGAGGGCGCCCTTGGGAATCAGTTCGGCCAACTCATCATCCCCGAACACGGCGAACTCCCGCCGCCGCAACTGGCGCAGCGCCCGACCCAGCGCCACCAGATTCTCGTCCACAACGAAACCGACCTGATCAAGCGCCGACATCGGCATGCCGGTCAGGCAGCCAGACGGTACTTGCGGGCATAGGAGACAGCGTCGTCAACATTGGCGATGCTGATCCCATACGTCGCTGCTATCTCCGACCGTGGCTCGCCGGCCTCGGCCATCCCGGCTACGGTCACCACAGCTATGCGCCGACCTTCAATCGTCGGCTGCCCGCTGAGTCGATCGGGGTGTGTGCGGATCGACGGAAACTCAGGGTCCAAGGGCAACTCCGCCACAACACTCTCACCGGACTCGTCTTCGGTGAGAGTCGCGACGCGCATCACGACACTGCCGGCTTCCAGAATGCGCTGCCCGGTCGTCAATTCGTGTCGGCCCCCGCCAAGCCCGTCGCGGACGACGAGTTGCCCGTTCAGTGCCTCGAGATAGGGCCGCATGTGTGCCAGCGGGTACGCCACCTGGAAATCGTCACGCAGCCGCAACACCGCCGCCCGCAGTCGAGTGGTGGGAACCCGCTGATCACGGAACTCCGACAGGATTCGGGCTTCGACAAACTCCCCCCACGTCGCCCACTCGGTCGCGAAGGGCGCATCCCGCAGGATCGGGGCGTACGACCTCCCACCTCGCTGGTAGCCGTTGATCCAACGACGGGCGGTTCCCGACGGCAGGCCGATGAGCCGATCCACCTCCCAA
>JAUPKO010000485.1 GCA_030837395.1 Actinomycetota bacterium
GAACCGGCGATGATGGTGGCTTCGTGGTCATGAAATGTTCTCCTTGTCCTGGTGATCAAACCAGCAAGGATGCGGACATTTAAACCCGGTCAGTGGTTACCGATCTCAGACGCATAAAGGCAGGGTTGTTGGCCGGTGGCGCGTCGCGGTTGGTGTCGACGGCCGTGACGCAGTCCGGTCCGGTGGCGGTGGTGCCGGTGGGGGCGTCTGCGGTGGCGTACAACGTGACGGTGGTGGGCACCACGGGTGCGGGGCATCTGCGGGTGATGCCTGGTGGGGTGGCGAGTACGTCGACGTCGGCGGTGAATTGGTCGGTGGCCGGGGAGCGGATCGCGAATGGTTCGGTGGTGGCGGTGGATCCTCAGCGTCGGATCAGGGTGTTCAACGGCGGCGGTCTGCCGGTGCGGTTCCTGATCGATGTGGTGGGCTACTACTCGGGGTCCGGTGCGCAGTTCTTCGCGGTGGATCCGGTGCGCACGACTGACACCAGGGTGGTCTCTGGTGGGGCTGGTCCGGTGGTACCGGTGGGGGTGCGTGCGGTGTCGACTGCGGTCAGTGCTGTTGGTGGGTTTGGTGTAGTGCCGGTGGGGGCGTCGGCGGTGGCGTTCAATGCCACGGTGGTGCGGACGGGGTCACTCGGGCATCTGCGGGTGTTCCCCGCGGATGAGGGGTTGCCCACGGCGTCGTTGCTGAATTGGCCCGGGGCGGGCTCCACCAGGGCGAACGCGTCGGTGGTGGGGGTGTCCCCGGCCCGTGAGGTGAGGGTGTACAACGGTGCGTCCACACCGACGGATGTGCTGATCGATATCAACGGCTACTACAAGTAGGTCGATACCCGGCGTCGGTGGCAGCGTCCCGCGCCAGGGATGATCGCGAGGGACGACCGGGCAGGCGCGGCCGTCTTAGACCAATCGACGGGCCCGCAGGATCACGTCCTGCGAGTGGTGGGCGCCGGCGCCACCGCTGATGTTGCGCGCCCGTTGCTCGTGGGTATCGATCTGCCACCGGTCGGACCGACCCTGCAGGAACAGGCGCAGGTCCTCGACTCCGACGAAGTCGGCCGGTGTGAACGCCGGGCCGTCACCGCCCCCGGGGCCATCCGGGCCGTTGTGGTCGTGTGAGGTCTGGGCACCGTGTCCTTCTCCGTGCCCATGGTGGTGCCCGTGTCCGGGGTCGCCGGCGAGGGGCGGCACGGTGCTGCCCGCTGGAGGGGTGCCGAAGACGTCATGGTGCACGAACACGAGCGTCCCACCGGGAGCGACGGCGGCCAGCAGTGCGCCTTCGGCCTCGTGGTCCGCGGTCTTGAGCAGGGCCGGGTAGAGGGCCACGACGAGGTCGAAGCCGTCGACCGGCAGCTCGGCGTCGAGCAGGCCGGCATGCAGCCAGCGAACAGTGGCTCCGGCTGTCGCCGCGGCCCGCTCAGCGCGCGCCAGTGCGACGCTGGACACATCCAGCGCGGTCACCTCCCAGCCCCGCAGCGCCAACCACACGGCGTCGGCGCCTTCGCCGCAGCCGACGTCGAGCACCCGGCTCGGCACCATATCGGCGACCTCATCGACCAGTGCCCCGTTAGGTTCGCCACTCCACACCCGGTCGGCCTCGGAGTACTTCTCGTCCCACAACTGCTCGATGGTGCTCGGCTCCGTCATTGTCCTCATCCGTCGGTTCGGTGGTCGGCTCACGAGCGGGTGCAGTCGCTCTCGCACCACGCCAGCACGAAACTCCCACCATTGTGAAGGGCGCGGCCACAGGCGCTCCACCGGGCCGGTCAGTGGCGCCCCGCCATGGGCTACAAGCCGAGGGCGTCGGATACATCCGCTCGAAGAGCCGACATGCGCTCCTGCGCCGCGGCCTGCGCCACGGCCAGTTCCCCGGTGACTGGCACCACGACCTGCAAATAGCACTTGAGTTTGGGTTCGGTGCCGCTCGGCCGGATGATCACCCGGGCTCCCGTCATCATGAAGCGCAGACCATCGGTGGGGGGCAGGCCGTCCCCGCCCAACTCCAGGTCATCGATGCGCTCCACGGCCAGGCCTCCCAGCTCAACGGGCGGGGCGGCGCGCAGCCGTGCCATCGCGTCCGCGATCAGGTCCAGGTCGGCCACCCGGACCGACACCTGTGAGGTCAGGTGCACCCCGAAGGTGCGGGCGAGGTCATCGAGTACGTCTTGCACACCGCGGCCCTGGGCTTTCACGGCGGCGACGGCCTCCAACACCAGCAGCGACGCCGTGATGCCGTCCTTGTCCTTGACTGCCTCGGGGTCCACGCAGTATCCCAGCGCCTCTTCATAGCCGAAGCGCAGTCCGGGCACCTTCGCGATCCACTTGAACCCGGTGAGGGTGGTGGCATAACCGAATCCCGCGTCCTCAGCGATGTCGCGCAGCAGCGTGCCGGACACGATCGATTGGGCGAAGGTTCCGTGAACTGCCCCGCCGGTCGATCCCTCGCGTTGCGCTATCCACCAACCCAGCAGGGCCCCCAACTCGTCGCCTGTGAGCATCCGATAGTCATCCGCGGTGGGGATTCCCGCGGCGCATCGATCCGCGTCCGGATCGTTGGCGATGATCACATCGACCCGGTCGGCGCGAGCCACGGCCAGCGACAGGTCCATGGCCCCGGGTTCCTCCGGGTTGGGGAATCCGACCGTCGGGAATCGTCCGTCGGGGGCGAACTGCTCGGCCACGGGTTCGGGGTGGGGGAAGCCGGCCGCCTTCGCCGCCCGCATGAACACCTCACCGCCCACACCGTGTAACGCCGTGTAGACCGCCGCCACCTCACGGGGCCCGTCACCGAGCAACGACACCGCCCGTGCCAGGTAGGCGTCGAGCACAGCGTCGTCGAGCACGGTGAAGTCGTCCGAGGTGGCGATGTCGGCCAATGGTCCGACGGCCGCGATGCAGGCCGAAATCTCGGCGTCGGCGGGCGGAACGATCTGGCTCCCGTCGCCGAGGTAGACCTTGTAGCCGTTGTCGTCCGGCGGGTTGTGCGAGGCGGTCACCATCACCCCTGCGGCGCAGCCGAGTTCGCGGATCGCGAAGGCCAGCACAGGTGTCGGCAACGGGCGCGGCAGCACGGAGGCCTTGATGCCGACCCCGGCCATGATGCGTGCGGTGTCGCGCGCGAACACGTCGGAGTTGCGGCGTGCGTCGTAGCCGATCACGACGGCCGTTCCCCCCTGGTCGCGAAGGTAGTGTGCCAGGCCCGCGGCGGCCCGGGCGACGACGACGCGGTTCATCCGGTTACTGCCGGGCCCGAGACGCCCGCGAAGCCCGGCGGTGCCGAACTGCAAGGTGCCGTCGAAGGCATCGTCGAGTTCGACCAGGGCCGTCTCGTCGCCGGACGCCGCCGCCGCGATGAGGACGTTGAGTTCGCTGGTCGTGGCGGGGTCCGGATCCTCGGCGGCCCAGGCCCGGGCGGTCGCCAGTAGGGTCTCCGACGACGTGGTTGCGGGTGCCATCTCAGTAACCTGCGCCGTCGTCCGTGGCAGTGCCGGCAACGATCGCAACCGATGCGGAGGCGCCGACCCGGTCCGCCCCAGCCGCGATCATTCGCTCGGCCGTTGCTCGGTCACGGATTGCGCCGGAAGCCTTCACTCCCAATGTGTCGCCGACCACAGCCCGCATGAGTCGGATGTCCGGCTCGGTGGCACCGCCGGAGTTCATGCCCGTGGAGGTCTTGACGTAGGCCACCCCGGACCGCAGTGCCAGCAGGCACGCGATCACCTTCTGCTCGTCTTCCAGCAGGCAGGTCTCCAGGATCACTTTCACCGGTCGGCCCTGGGCGGCCTCGGCCACGCCCACCATGTCCTCATAGACCCCCGCGATGTCATCTGAGAGCAGACCCCCGACGTCGATCACCATGTCGACTTCGTCGGCGCCCTCCGCCACCGCGAACGCGGCTTCGGCCCCCTTCGCCCGCCGCGACATCGCACCCAGCGGAAATCCCACCACGGTGCAGACCATCACGTCGGAGTCGGCCAGGCTCTCGGCGGCCAGCGGTACCCAGCGGGAGTTGACACACACAGAGGCGAAGCCGTTGGCGGCGGCCTCGGCGCACAGGTGCTGCACGGCATC
>JAUPKO010000049.1 GCA_030837395.1 Actinomycetota bacterium
ACGAGCGTTTTGCTGCTTCTCGGCCTCACCCGTTGCGGCTTCACCGTCAATCGCCTGACTCCAGCTTCCGCGCAACTCGAGTTGCATGAAGAGGACCTTCCTGAGCAGGCTCTGCGCTACTGGGAGTCGGCGATCTCATCGCTGGTCGATCCTTCCGGCGCTGCCACAATCCGCATCACCGCCACCACCGCCGACGTTGGAAGGTAGTCATGACTGGAGTTCATTGGCACGACGCACCCCTTCGCGCGGAAGAGGTGAAGGCCGAACTCGTTTCGGCCCTGGAATCCATGCCGGCACAGTCACACGAATTGGTCGACAAGCTCGTGACCGAAGACCGAGCTGTTCCTCGACTCGTGTTGACTGGGCAGTATTCCTCGGGCAAGTCCACGTTGATCAGTGCCCTGACCGACGGAACTGCATCGGTCTACATCGATTCCGACATCGCCACGGACAGCGTGACCGAGTACGAGTGGGACGGCAGCGTCGTGCTGGTCGACACACCCGGGGTGCAGGCAGGGGTGGAACGGCACGATGAGATCGCTGACGATGCAATCGCCGCGGCGGACTTGGTGCTCTTCACGGTAACGGTGGACCTCTTCGACGACGCCCTCAGGGATCACTTCGTTCATGTGTCTGACGTTCTGGGAAAGCGGGCACAGATGGTTGTCGTGTTGACGAAGTCCGGCACCATGAGAGCGGTCGAAGACGTAAGGAGGGAAGCGATCTCGTCAACCATCCAGGGATCGCCGACACCCACGCTAGTTCTCTGCGACGCCCAAGATTACCTGCGCGGCCTCGAGCACCCTAACCCGGACGTTGGGGTGTCGTACATGCGTTCGTCGGGGATCAACGAGCTTCGAGAGGCGTTGAACCAATTCGCTGACGCCACGGGAGCCGTAGCCATGCTCCGGCAACCCTTTCAGCTGATGAAGTCCGTGGCCGTCGAGGCTGAGAGCCTCCTCACCGAGGACCCAGACGAGCGTGCGGCCTTGACCGTTCTCGCCCGGCTCCGTCAAGCACTCTCGGACGGGTGAGCGACGTATAGACGACCAACTCTCTGGCTTGCGAGTCGAGTTCATCAATCGGTGCATCGGGGTTGGCGAGAGTTTGGCCGACGTCCTTGACGACCTCGATCAGGTCGACGAAGGTGCACGTAAGCGACAGCTCGAAGACGCGGAGACAGCCGCCCGGCAGGCGCTCAACGGTGAGGCGGAGCGGTTCGGCACCGAAATCGTCGCCATGCTCACGCGGCAGTTCCAAGACCTTGAGTCTCAAACTCGAGAGATCCAGTCCGGTCCCAGCGCACGGGTGATCCGTGAACTCGGAGCTGACAGTTTCGACGAGTCGACCCACGCACCGGCTGACATACGGTTCACGGCCGCAACGCCTGGAAAGCCCGGAGCCAAGGGCCGCGAACGGCCCCCCTGGCTCGATCCGGTCCTCGAAACTTTGGGGGCATTTTCGGAGTTTTGGCGGTCGGGACCAGCCGCGGAAGGCTTCCGCTCAAACGGGCACAAGATCGTCATCGAGCTAGGCCACGCCTTCGGGGTCAAGTTCAAGCCTTGGGGTGCCGTGAGATGGGCTGCCCGTATCGACGCGTTCATGAAGGGAGCCCTCATCGTCGGCCCTATCGCACTTGACGCCGCTCTGCTTCTCCTAGAGGAAAAGGCCCGAAGGGAACATCAACGCTTGGTCCGTAAGCGCCGGATCAGTGTCGCTCGGGAAATCTCCACCGAGGCCGATCATGTCGCCCACGACATGCTCAAGAAGGTCCGCTCTCACTACCGCCCGGCCCTCGCAGATGGCTACAGCTGGGTTGATGAGGCACGCTACGCGATCACCTCCCGTCAGGAAGCCCGGGGCGAGTTGGCCTTGCGGTTGGCCGATGTTCAACGCCGCTGCGACGAACAACTGGTACTTCTGGCATGAAGCTCCAGGCAAGTTCCCAGGCCATGCCGGAGTGCGCCCTTCCGGCATCGACATGATCTGGATCTACTGACGTTCTCTCGCGAATCCTGCCCGCTTACACGGGACGCGGAGAGGCCGCGGCGCGAAGTTGAGTCTAGAGCCGTGGTGTGCGAGGTGAGTGTGCGCCGCGATTCGTCACAGATGTACGCTCACCGCCGCCGAGAGTAGGGCGCCAAACAGTTAGACGCTCCTGATGTTGGGCCGGTGATTCGCTCAGGTGTTGTGACCGTCGGCGGTCGCGACTGCGGTACCCCGCCATTGTTCCGTCGCAGGATCACCCAAGGGGTGGGAAATGGCGAGCGGCTCGCGCTGAGCCCAGTCACCGAATTCGCGGATTCGGTTCCAGGCTCTGAGTCTTGCCGTTGTCTTTCCCGTCGGACCTGACGTCGCTGGAGTCTTTGTTCTAGTGTTGGAAAGACCACTGCGGGCTCGCCTGAGGGTCGGACAGGGGGATGGAGATGGCTCACATGCATCTACGGCAATTCATCCTAGGTTTTGGTGTCGTCGTGTTGGGTGCTTCGCAGATTTCGGGATGCTCGGGCGAGGGGCAGGCAGGTACAGCGTCGCCGTACGCCTTTTACACCAAGACTTCCGGGCGGACGTTCGCTGACGGATCGGTGGTTGGGGTGCGCCAGGACGGGAACTCAATCAAGGTCGTTGGCTTCAACTTGGATGGTTCACCGGATTCCTGTTTCGTTGGCACATCGACGGTGAGCGGCAGCACGCAGATGGACTATGTGGGTAGCCGCACCTATGCACCGTCGAGCAGCCTTTCTGGCACCCCCTACGCGCAGACCCTGCGCGTGGTCAACAACGGTACGTCGCTCGACGTTGTTGCGACCGATACGAATGGCTCGTACGCAGCGCGGTTGACAGCGGGAGCAACCCCACCTGACGGGAAGGGTTCGGAGGCGGCGATTGACGCCTGCCCAGGGTTTGGCGTTGGCGCCCCACCGGCTCCACCTGCGGCACCGACCCCTGCGGCACCCACCACTGTCACCGCCACGCCTGCGGTAGCCGGTCCTGCGATAGAGAGCCTGTCAGGACTCTGGCTCGGGACCCTGGCGCAACCCGGACATCCAGCGGCCGAAGGTCAAGATTACGTTTCCCCGATGGTGTATGACGGCACACTGCGCCTCGTCGACGATGGCAGCGGAACGATCACCGGACACTACAGTGACTACCAGACCATCGGATCCCCCAACCCGCAGAGCTATGACGTGGTGGGCACGTACAAGGAGGGCGTACTGGACCTGAGTGGGGTTGAAGGCACCCAGAATCTCCCGCCCGGAGACGACTTCTTCATGAACCACTTTGTCCTCCGACCGGGCGGAAACGTGCTGTCCGGGGCCTTCTACAAACCCAATGGCACATACATGGGGCAGGTGGGCTTGACGCGAAGTCCATCGTGACCCGCGTCCTCAGCTCGAGGACAGGAGCTACACGGGCCGCCCATGAAATCAGAGCCCTAATGGGTGACGGTCCTGGCGCTTGGGCGGCGGCGCAGGACAGACGTTTTTGATCCTCCTGGTCCCGTCTTGAACGTCGGGATTCGGGCCGCTCTGATGCCTATTCCCGCTCGTAGACCTCAAGGTCGCGCAGGACCTGTAAAGACTCCGTTAGATCAGCGAGTGCGGCCGCGGCGCCTCGGGATTCCATCACATATGACTCCGCGTTGAGCTTCACATTCGCGAGCGCATTGCGCAGCGTGACCAACTCGTCCAGGAGTTCCTCGTTGATTTCGGCGGTGACCCATTGGTTGGCGCAGGACCGACACTCACGGCCTCGTCTGAACCACGCGATGTCCGCATGGCCTATGCGCTCCCACCTCTGTCCGGGCTCGTAGCCGAGTTGTGTGGTCGGAATCGCCGTGCACACCTGGATTTCCATGCACTCCGGGCAGTGCATCTGTGTGCCGCCATCTCTTCCTCCCACAGTTCCACCTCTCGAATCGCATTGACTGTCGGCGGATCCAAGTAAACCGAACCTTGCCCGGCGCTGCACCGCTTCCCGAACGCTGGCCGCCTCGAGCTGAGTCCTCGTCCCCTCTGGAGAGGCGATGGCTGGCTGCGCGGTTTTCGGCCGTGCCACCGCCGGCTCAGAGTTCTTGCCGCCGGACAACCCAGTATCGATGCTGACCCCGCCCTGTCTCACCTCACGGGTGGGTCAGCGAAAACGCCATTACTCTGCGGGACTGGTGAAGTCCTGCGAGCAGCGAGCGCAACGATTCCGAGCCTGTGGCCAAGGATTCGCGACGCCCAGGAATCCCGACCGCTGACGCCCTAGGGTGAGGAAGAGAGCGACGAGGGGGAGGGCTAGCGGTGGACGTTGTCGGGATTCGCGCCAAATTGGTTGAGGATTACCGTTGCTACACAACGAGTTTCGTTGCCCCCGCGGTGAGCGGATCGCTGACTATCTGAAGCGTCGTCTGGATGACGGGGCCCAGTGGCCGGACCCGTGGTGAGCCTGAACCCGTTCTTCGCCTCGGGTGGCAACATCTCCGATGCGGTGGCTGAAGGTCTTCTCAGCCCGGCACCCCGCTTCCGCGCCGCAGCAGGCCCTTTCGCGGAAAGGGCCCGCGCGGAAGGCTGGACCTACGAGCAGTACCTGACCCGCGTACTGGAGGAAGAAGTCCTGGCCCGGGAAACCTCCGGGGCCTCCATGCGGGTGCGCAACGCGCGGCTGCCCGCAGTCAAGACACTCGACGACTTCGACTTCACGTACCAGCGATCCATGCGCAAACAGATCATCACGCACCTGGCCCAACTCGACTTCCTGCTCAAGGCCAAGAACGTGATTGTCTTCGGCCCGCCCGGAACCGGCAAGACCCACTTGAGTATCGCCTTGGCCGTTCAAGCCGCCCGGCGAGGACACCGCGTCGCTTTCGCCACCGCCCACCAATGGGTCCAGCGACTCGACAGCGCTGCCCGATCCGGCAACCTCGATACCGAGCTCGAACGCCTGCGCCGCATCCCGCTGCTCATCTGCGATGAAGTGGGCTACATCCCGTTCGAACCCGAAGCCTCCGCCCTGTTCTACGCACTGGTCGCCTCCCGCTACGAACGCGCATCCATCATCGTGTCCTCCAACAAGCCCTTCAGCTCATGGAGCGAAATCTTCGGCGACACCGTCGCCGTGTCCGCCATGGTCGACTCGTCCACCACAGCGAAATCATCAACATGAAAGGAGACTCCTACCGGCTGCGCCAACGCAAAGACCAAGCAGCTAAAGACTGACCGAACTGTCCAGGATTCAACCGGCGCTAACCGCCCAGGTTTCGACCGGCGTTGACACGGGGGGCCTCAGCCATCCTGCGGCGACCCCTTGATCTGACGGACGTGCGGCGCCGCCCTCGCTCGGGACACTATCGCCGCGGTCACGTCGAACTCAGGTGGCATCAGGTAGTCGTCTTCCCGTGGAGGTCGCACATTCGGTCCCGCCTCGGCTACCTGTCGCGGTGCCTCTAGATCTATGCGGCACCACCCCGAACGTTCAACCCGTACACCACGCGCCTGGACTCAACCTCCAACCGAATCAGGTCGCTGAAACGCTAAAGGCCTCTGGCTCAGTGGTCGATGGCGCCCAGGAGTAGCGTGGCAACGAGGGGGTCCAGATGCTAGGCATCGAGGCGGGGGAATCGTCAGCGCCGGGGCTTGTGACCGCCTGCGCTCGAACCGCCATCGATGGGACGTCACTGGGGGCCGGACAGGCACCCGTTGGCGGGAGGCCCAGATTGCTACTGGGAATCCGAGGGGCCGCTGGCTTTCGCCAGACCCGCCTGGTGCATTCAGACCCGGCAATGGGCTGGATCGCCGCGAGAACGATAAACACCAACAAATCTGAGTGGGGATAGTGACATGTCCAAACTTCTGAAAGTCCTCGTCGGGATCCTTGCACTCGTGGGGGCGCTTCTCGCCGGTGTCGCAGGTGCGGGACCAGCCGCTGCTACCGACGCGTGGGGTCCCTCCGGCTTAGTCGCAGGGGAGTCGGCCCGGTACCCCAAAGTGGCGATGTCATCGGACGGAACTAGAGCGATTGCTGTCTGGACGCGGATGAACCGAAGCGACTACACCGTCCGGGCCGCGACGGCAATCCTGGACGGCGGGGCCGCCGTTTGGGGAGTGCCCCACGATATCTCGGCTCCTCAGGATCTAGAGCCCGGCCCAAGCGTCGCGCTCTCCGCTGACGGGACAAGCGCCGTTGTCGCCTGGTCCGGGCATCCAACGGGCGATGTGGCGTCGGGATACCTGCCGCAGGCTGCAACTGCGGCTGTGGACGGGGTCGTGGCGAGTTGGAGTGCACCGACGATGCTCGGCAGCCCCAGGGACGAATTCGGTTTCCCAAAGGTGACAATGTCCGCCGACGGTCAGCGGGCTGTTGCCGTCTTCTATTCGTCATGGAACCGAGGGATCGAAGTCTCGTCGGCGTCGGTCCAAGGAGCCACTGCAGGTTGGACCGTCTTGGGCCGAGTATGCCCCACGACTTGGGTCACCTATGCTTGTCGGCAGCCGCAGGTCGCCTCCTCCGATGACGGAACGATCGCCACTCTCCTGTGGCGAAGCAACGAGACCGCCGCTGGCCAGTCTTGGGTGCTGCAATCTAGGAGCGGCCTCCTTGGGCCCGACGGATTTGTATGGGGGCCGGTGACCAACCTGTCGGCAAATGGCAAGGATGCCAGCGACCACCAAATCCGGATGTCAGCGGATGGTTCTCGTGCTGTGGCCACCTGGATCCGTGACAGCGTTGTGCAGTCGGCATCCGCCTCGGTCGGCGGGGTCGAGGCAACGTGGGGCGCTCCGACTGATGTGTCGCCTCTAAGCCAGTATGCATATCTCCACTTCCCGACGTTGTCCGCTGATGGAACCCGGGCGACCGTAGTCTGGCCCACGGTTGGAGGTGGGATCTATTCTGCTTCTGCTGCCGGACTCCCGACTGAGAGTTGGGGCCCGGCGACGCTACTCCCTGGTACCAATGGCATGAATGGGTCGTCACTCATTGATTCGGCTGGGTCCCGTAGTGGAGGCCGCGCCCTGGTCGCCTACCAAACGGGTTGGCCCCAACAAACCCGAGTGGCGTCAGCAGTAGTGAATGGTGATACCTCACTTTGGGGTGCAGGTGCCCTCATCCACCCAAGTTGGGTGGACCCTGTCCTCGCGACGTCGGCTGCGGGTGAGCGCGCACTCGCTGTGTGGGCTGAGGCCGATGGGATTCATAGTTCCGTGGGCGTACTCGGCCTTCCCGAGCCACCGAATGACGTGACCGCAACTCCCGGACCCGGCAAGGCACTCGTCGCGTGGAGTGCACCGACCTCCGATGGTGGGTCGCCCGTGACCGGCTACAGCGTGACGTCAGAGCCCGGTGGGAGGACATGTACCTCCAGTGGGGCGCTCACGTGTGAGGTGACAGGGTTGGCCAACGGCATTGGCTACACGTTCACGGTGACGGCCACCAACAGTGCGGGAACTTCTGTGATGTCGGCGCCATCGGCGGAGGTGACCCCCCGGACGGTGCCGAATGCTCCGACAGGAGTGTCGGGAATGCCAGGCGTGGGCAAGGTGGCGGTGTCGTGGCTGGCGCCAGCCTCTGATGGTGGGTCACCGATCACTGGCTACAAGGTCACCTCAAGCCCGGGCGGCAAGACATGCACGACAGCCGGTGCGCTTACTTGTGAGGTGACGGGGTTGGCCAACGGCACCGGGTACGCGTTCACGGTGGTAGCGACCAATGTGGCAGGGACTTCGTTGCCTAGTGCTCCATCGGCGGTGGTGACCCCGCGTACAACTCCTGGTGCCCCGACAGGTGTGGTGGCTACTGGCGGAGATCGCTCGGCGAGCGTCGCGTTCACGTTGCCGGTCGATACCGGTGGCGCGGCGATCACCAATGTGGAGGTGTCCACCGACAACGGGGCCACCTGGGCGCCGCGTACGCCGGCGAGTGCGGTGAGCCCGGTGGTGGTGGCCGGGCTGACAAATGGTGTGACCTATCAGGTCAAATTGCGTGCGGTGAATGCTGCCGGGGCTGGTGTGCCCAGCGCGGCTGTGGCCATCACCCCGCGGACGGTGCCAGGGGCCCCGACGGGTGCGTCAGGGCTGCCGGGTGCGGGCAAGGTGACCGTCTCCTGGGTGGCGCCAGCATCTGATGGTGGTGCCGAGGTGACCGGATACCGAGTGACGTCTTCCCCCGAGGGCAAGACGTGCAGCACTGCTGGTGCGCTCACTTGTGAGGTGCCCGGGCTGACCAATGGCACAGGGTACCGGTTCACGGTCGTGGCAACGAACAGCGTTGGTACGTCAGTGGTGTCGGCTCCATCGGCGGTGGTGACCCCGCGCACAACCCCAGGCGTACCGACAGGCCTGGTGGCAACGGGCGGGGATCGCTCGGCGAGCGTCGCGTTCACGTTGCCAGTCGATACCGGTGGCGCGGCGATCACCAATGTTGAGGTGTCAACCGACAACGGCGCCACCTGGACAGCTCGGACCCCGGCGAGTGTCGCGTCGCCGGTGGCAGTGGCCGGCCTCACCAACGGTGTGACCTACCAGGTCAAACTGCGGGCAGTGAACGCTGCCGGGGCTGGTGCGCCCAGCGCGGCTGTGGCCGTCACCCCGCGGACGGTGCCGGGTGCGCCGTCGGGTGTTTCCGCAGTACCCGGTAACTCCCAGGCCGTCGTGTCCTGGGCGGCACCCGCCTCCAACGGCGGTGCGGCCATCTCCGGCTACACGGCCACATCGACGCCCGGGGGCCAGTCATGCACCACGACCGGTGCGTTGACCTGTGTCGTGACTGGGTTAACCAACGGCACCGGGCACACGTTCACCGTGACTGCGACAAGCACTGTCGGCACGTCTCAGTCGAGTGGGCCGTCGGCGGTGGTAACGCCGCGGACGGTGCCGAATGCTCCGACAGGGGTGTCAGGAGCGTCTGGTGTGGGCAAGGTGGCGGTGTCGTGGCTGGCGCCGGTATCCGATGGTGGGTCACCGATCACTGGCTACAAGGTCACCTCAAGCCCGGGCGGCAAGACATGCACGACAGCAGGTGCGTTGACCTGTGACGTGACGGGTTTGATCAGTGGCCAGCCGTACACGTTCACTGTGACTGCCACAAATGGTGCCGGAACGTCGGGACCGAGTGCCGCGTCGCCCCCAGTCTCGCCAGCAGTGGTACCTACAGCGCCAGCGTCCGGTTCGGTGTCCAAGTTCCCGGCAGCGCGTCAAGCGACGCTGGCCTGGTCGGCGCCTACGTCTGATGGTGGTTCGCCCGTGACGGGGTATCGGGTGAACGTTTCGGCACCGAACTCAGCGACCTCATTCGGCGCCTGGACGGCCACAACGTCTCCTCGCACGTTGACGGGGCTGGTCCCTGGTGCCCTTTATCGGGTGCGGATTGTGGCAGTGAATGCGGTCGGTCAGTCCTCGATGTTGACGGTAACGTTCCGGCAGGCGACTGTGACGTCCCCGGTCAGGTCTGCCCGGGTTGCGGCAACTCCCGCCCCGGGCCGGGCGACCATCGCCTGGGTGGCGCCAGCATCCACCGGTGGCACGCCGGTGCTGCGCTACCTCGTCAGGGTGTCGGTTGCGAATTCGGCGACGAAGTTCGGGCCATGGACGCCGAACGTTCCCACGACGCGACTCCTTACCGGGTTGAAGAGAGCTGCCACCTACCGTGTGCAGATCATGGCGGTGAACAGTCAGGGCAACTCCGCGCTGGTGACCCTCACATTCCGGCAAGCCCGCTAGGGGACGGATCGGATTGCCGCTGGTTCGGTTCTTTCGGGTGGGCTCTGGCAGAGTGCCCGGTGGTACGTTCATGGGGGAGATGATCGTCGTGAGGAAACCCGTCGTGGCCCTTTCGGTCGCCGCACTCGCGCTAGGGACCGCAGCCATACCAGCGCAAGCAGAGACCGTAGCGACAGCCGCACAGCCCCACAACTTCGCGAACCCGCCTCCGCGGGTGACGTACGAGTTCTACGGAGTCAACAACAACACGTACTGGACTGTGATCCGGCGGCAGGGCGCCTCGATGCGTGCGACGTTCTACGGTGACGGACCGGGGTTCTGTTTCGCCGGAACACGCCTGCCAAGAAGTCGCGAGTATCAAGGCTACGCGCGCGTTTTTGGTGTGAAGCGCGCCTTCGTGAGGACTTACACGTCCTGGGAACGAGGCGGGTACTGGGTGAGGTTCTACACGGTTGGCAACGGCAGATACTTCAGCTATGTCGCAGGACGACGCGCGACGCCGCCCGCTTGGTATGTGGGAAAGTTGAGGCGAGTAGTCGACACGTGTAGCACCTGGTAGCGGCAGTATCGAACGCCGCTATCGGTCCACCCCACAACCTTGCGCGGAGCCTTGGGTACGACCATCGACTGGGCTCATTCAGTTGCCCCCGTGGACCGCAGCCAGGACGTCTGGAACTGGCAAGCCCTTCTGCCTTAGTTTCCGGCGCACTCGTCGAGCAAGGTCCTTATGGCGACCTTGGGTATATGCCCACTGTCAAAGGGCCCGTAGTCGGTGGGGTCCGGCACAACTGAATCGGCCAGCATGACGTCCGGTTGGTCGGCGACGTTGTACCGGGAAAGGTGCGGGTTCCCGTCCGAGTCCACGGCGATACCGATGTTCCAGGATCCCGCGGACACCTCGGAACCATCGGATCGTTCTAGTATTGGAGTTTGCTGTCGGTTGAGTTGAAATCTGTTGTGTGTGGGGGTTGGTGCCGGCCGATCGAATGCGAGACCGTGGATAGGTGGGGTGTGGATCGCTGCATCGTGGTGCACATCTGCGGGGTCGTCAGTGAGGGCGACCCGTAGTCGTTCGCGGCCTCAGGGCTGGGACCGCAGGGATTCAGCCGTGTCGCCGCCGGTCGCTGCACTGCTCACGGCCGTGAGCGGACCTGACTGTGGACCTGGGCGGGCACAGTCTGCTTGGCTCGCAGCAGGCATCCCCTC
>JAUPKO010000486.1 GCA_030837395.1 Actinomycetota bacterium
GAACCGACCCTCGTGCCGGTGATGGGCCTGCTCGGCGTCCCCGCCCATCTGACGTCGATCTCGCCGACGAATGCGCACGCCACTCCGGTAGTCGTGCGCGAGGCGTTGGCGAGGTACTCGGTGTGGGCGGAGTCGTCCGGGGTGGACCTGCGGGACCTGCTGGCGGTCGACCTCGGCGACATCGACCACCCCGACGGACCCGAGGGCGAGGCGCGTACGACGGCAACCGTCAGCGCCTTCCCAGGCAATCTGCTCCTGGCTCTGGGGGGCGACAATTCCATCACCTACGCGGTAGCCGACGGCGTTCGCGCCACGGGGCTGGTGACCCTCGATGCCCACCACGATTTGCGCGACGGCACGAGCAACGGTTCGCCCGTGCAGCGGTTGATCGAGAGTGGCCTGGATGGCCGCAGGGTGGTGCAGATCGGAATCTCGGACTTCGCCAACTCCCCGCAGTATGCAAGCCGCGCCCGTAACCACGGCATCACGATCGTCCACCGCGACGAGGTCGAAGCCCGCGGGATCAGCGCGGTGATGGCCGACGCGCTCCGGCTCGCCGCGGGGAACGTCGACGAACCGAGAATCCACGTGGACCTCGACGTGGACGCGTGCGATCGATCGGTGGTGCCCGCCTGCCCGGCCGCGGCCCCCGGCGGCCTGAGCGCCTATCAGTTGCGGCAGGCCGCCCGCGCGGCCGGTGCCGATCCCCGCGTGGTGAGCATGGACCTGGCCGAGGTGGACGCCACCGCGGATGCAGCGGATGGCCGTACGGTGCGTCTGGTGGCGCTGTGTGTCCTCGAAGCTGCGGCCGGCCTTGCAACGCGATTCGCGCCGACGGAGAGGCACCGGCGTCCCACGACGTGAGACGCCCGCTGCGACAAGAGCGCACGGCCCATTAGGCTGACAACGGCGTCAGGGTGAGACGTCGGTGAGGGTGACGAGGGTGGCCATTGATTTCACGTGGTGTGCGGGACGGACTGATGCTCGGGCTGACCATGGCCGCCCTATCGGCATGCGCTCCGGGCGGGCAGCCAACGGGATCGCAGGTCGCCTCCGGCGGAGCCGACATCTCAAGTGCGCGGCCCTCCACCAACCGTGCTCCGAGTTCACTGGGTGACACCACGGCGAGTCGGACCTCGAGCGCAGCGCCCCCACCGGAGCCGGCCGCAGGCCCCAACGCATCAGCCATGACGCCGACCCCCACAGCCGCCACTGCTGCGGCGCTGCCCGGGTGCACCGCCACGATGTTGACCACTCGGACCGCAGGGGTGCTGACGTTCGGCACCGGGCCGGCCCCGGACCCCCCATGGTTCCAGTCCGCTAACCCGGGTTCAGGCGAAGGATTCGAGGCCGCCGTGGCCGTGGCGGTGGCAGCCGTGCTCGGCTTTTCGTCCGAACGCGTGGTCTGGGCGGCTGGCGATTCTGCCGCGGCTTTGGCTGGTGCCCCGATGCCGTTCGATGTGCTGATCGATCAGATCCGAGAGGGGGCCTGGGACCCGGCGCGGACCGACGCCTCCAGCGGGTACTTCGACCTCACCGATGCACTGGTCATGCCCACAGCGGAGGGAGCAAAGATCAATCAGCGAGGGGTTCGGCTGGACGGTCTGATCGTCGGAGCGGTCACCGGCACGAGGTCTGAGGCCTGGGTCCGCGAGCGCGGCGCCCGGCAGATCGTGCCACTGGCAACCGCCCGGGAGGGTCTCGACGCCCTGGCCGCAGGCGACATCGATGCCCTGATCATGCCGACGTCACAGGCCCTGCGCGACACGGCTGGGTCGGCCACCCTCACGATCGTCGGGCAACTCCCGGCCGGCCAGTGGCAGCCCGAGCAGTTGCGACTGGTGCTGGCCAAGGGGTCCCCCTTGACGCCATGTGTCAGCGCCGCCGTCGATCGCCTCCGGGTGGAGGGGACCCTGGCGGACTTGGCATCAAAGTGGATCAGCACTCCATTGGCACCCCCCTTGAGTTAGCGCCCGTCGACTGGTTAGTCGCCTCGCAGCGCAGCAGCCGTGAGGATTCGACACCGGGGCAGGGCCTGCGAACGGGTGTCGACCCGGGTGGCGCGGTGGGGCAGCGTCTACTCTCCCAGGGGTTCGGAGTCAGGCGGAACCCTACTGATTTCTGGGCTGGTGCCGCCCTGTTGCGGGCCAACGCCCGCGCTGGCCAACGACGACGGTGACCCATCCGAACTGTCACTACCCGTCGGGCTGGTTGCGACACGCGGGCGCGCACTCGGCGTCGACGTCGTGGCCTCGGAGGGCGTCGGCGTCGGCGTCGGCGAGGGAGTTGGCGTCCGAGTCGCGGTCGGTGAGGGAGTGGGCGTCCGTGTCGCGGTCGCAGTCGGCGTCGGAGTCGGTATCGGTGGGGCGGCCAGGTGGTTGAATCTGCCCCCGGTACCGGCCTTCGACACCACGTCCTGATTCACCACCAGCAACCCACCGGCAACCACCCCCGGCGCCAGGATTCCCTGGCTGATGGGGGCACCTCGCACGATCCGATAGATACGGCGCCCAGGCTCGGCCAGCAAGCCGGTGCCGTCCGCCGGGCGGTACCGCAGGTGATCGAACACCCCGCCGGAACCAGCCCGATCAATCACCGCACCATCGACCACCACCGTCGGCCGCACACCCCCGAACGGCGCCCACGACGACACATACACAGGCGCCCCACCAGCCACCCGATACACCGCACCGGACCCGGCCGCCAGCAAGAACGTCCCATCCGTCGGGAAGCGCGGCAGCGCAGCGATCTGCTGACTCGTCAGAAGTCGAAGCGGTTTGGGTCCGCCAAACGGCGCCCACGATGACACGTACACCGGTGCTCCACCAGCAATGCGGTACACGTTGAAGGTGGAGGTGTCGAGGACGAAGTCGCCGCTGCGCAAGGGTGCCACCGAATTCTGCACGGCCTTCGCCGTCGCAGTTGCCTGTGCGCGCATCGGATCC
>JAUPKO010000487.1 GCA_030837395.1 Actinomycetota bacterium
ACGCGCTCACCGGCACGTCTTTTCCGCAACGCTCACCACTCCGACTCATTCACCGACGCAGCTAGCGGAGGTTTGAAGCCTCTTCCTGCAAGGCGGCTCCGGAGGACCTACCTCCATCTCTCGTACAGCACCGCTTCATCAGTGGGCCCTACATCCGCCCACCGCCTCCGCGTTCGTGGCACATGGCGTGTCGCCGTCACCGGGCCGTGATCACACCCACGGAAGCGTCAGTAGGGGCACGCCTCTCCCGACCACAATCACCGACACTAGAATCACCTGACTACAGCAGGACATTCCACCAGCAACAATCCACTCACGACCACTTCCCGTAACCAACCCCACAAGACCTGACACCTCAGGAGCAACATCCGGAAAACGGGTCTTCGCGGTTGTCCGGTAGGATTGGGATACCCGACGCCGTTCCCGGCGAGATTGTCCGGTGAGTAGGTGGGTTTTGGGCGTGTGAACCGTTCTTGGTGCCGTTGGTGCGGGACTCGTGTCTCTAGACCGTTCTCAGGGGCACGTCATAGCGCCGCACGTACGGATCTCGCGACACGAGAGTCAATCCGTCGCACCGCGCCTGGGCGACGAGCATCCGATCGAACGGATCACGGTGCAAAAGGGGCAGGCGCCCCGCCTCGATGGCGTGCCGGGACCGGATCGGCAACTCGATCAGGCCGCAGTTGACCACGATGTCCAGCAGGTCCGGCGGTCCGGTCAGCTTCCCCAAGGCATGCTTGATCGCGATCTCCCAGACCGATGCGGTGCTGATCAAGACCTCCGCCTCGGTGTCGATCGTCTCCTTGATCTCGGTCGACAGCGTGTCGTCATCCATGAGCCACCACAGAACGACATGCGTGTCGAGCAGGAGTCTCACGAACCTGCTCCGAAGTCGTCGGCGATGGCGTCGTTGACGCTGGGGGAGTCCCAGTCCTCGGTCAGGTGGAGCCGGTTGCGCAGGGCTCCCCGACTTCGACGGCGGATGGTCCCCGTCAGAGGCACAACCCTGGCCACAGGCGTCCCGGCCCGGCTGATGATGACTTCTTCCCCTCGTTCCACCCGCTCTACGATCCGGGACAGTTGCGTCTTGGCCTCATGGATGTTGTAGCTCGCCGCTGCTTCACTCACCGTCCACCTCCTTAGCTAAGTAACTTAGTCCGCACCGAAGGCATCGGCAAGGATCATGATCGCGGCGCTGCCGGCCAGAGCGCTGCGCAGCACCGGGGTCAGTGCGAGTGCCCTTGACAGGATGAGCGGTACCGTACTCGGGTACGTATCACGGAAGAGGAGCCATGGCGATCACTGCGAGCGAGGCGCGTCGCAGCCTGTTCGGTCTGCTGGAGCAGGTCAACGACGACGCCGAATCCGTTGAGATCATCAATCGCAGGGGGGTCAAGGTCCACCTCGTACCCGACCAGGAGTACCGCTCCCTGCGTGAACTGGCACACCTGTTGACGTCCTCTCCGGTCTGAAGGCCGGAGATTACTCCTGCGCTGCTTCATGCGGCGCTCCGGTGGGTTCCTGCTTCATCGGGGTCTGCCGGGCCGGAGCCCGGTCTTACGTCCTCTCCACAGGCAGATGCCGCCCGTCCGGCGGCCGTCCTTCGTCCTTCGAGGTGGATGTTCCTGGCCGCGTTCTGGTCCAGGTCGTGGCGCGTGCCGCAGTGCGGGCACGTCCATTCCCGGACCGACAGCGGTTTCGGTCCGTCCTTGATCCCGCACGCCGAGCACACCTGGCTGGACGGGAACCACCGGTCGACCTTCGCGAACGTCCTTCCGTATCGGGCGGCCTTCTCCTGCAACAGCCGCAGGAACAGGCCCCACCCGGCGTCGTGCACGGACTTCGCGAGCTTCGTGCGGGCGAGGCCCTTCACGCACAGGTCCTCGACGTACACCGCTTGGTTCTCGCGGATGATCGTCGTGGACGTCTTGTGTAGGAAGTCTTTCCGGGCGTCCGCGACCTTCGCGTTCGCGCGGGCGACCGTGCGGACGGCCTTCTTACGGTTGTTGCTGCCCTTCTCCTTGCGGGACAGGGCTTGTTGCGCGCGTTTCAGACGCTTCTCGGCGTTCCGCAGGAACCGTGGGTTGTCGATGACGCGGCCGTTGGAGCAGACCGCGAACGATGCCAACCCCAGATCGATCCCGGCCTCCGTCTCGACCGGCGGCAACAGTGCGTCGTCGACCTGGACGACGAACGAGGCGTGGTACCGGCCCGCCGCGTCCAGGATCACCGTCACGGACGACGGATCGGCGGGCAGGTCCCGCGACCACGTGACCAGCACGTCCCCGATCTTCGGTAGGCGCAGCTTCCCGCCCGTCGTGATCGCGAACCTGGCGTTCTTGGTGAAACGGATGGCCTGCCGGTTGTCGCGGCGGGACCGGAACCTCGGGGCGCCGAGCGTAGGGCCTTTCCGTTTCCCCGAGAGCGAGGCGAGCCAGTTCCGGTGTGCGGAGTTCGCCTCCGCGATGGCCTGTTGCAGGACCACCGAGGACACCTCGGCCAGCCACGCCCGTTCCGGGGTCTTCTTCGACTCGGTGAGTCGCTTCGACACCTCGGCGTCCGACAGGCGTCGTTGTCCGTCGCCCCACGCTTCCCGGCGGGCGGCGATTGTGTCGTTGTACGCCACCCGCGCGCACCCGAACGCCCGGGCCAGCGCCTGACACTGGCCCGGGGCCGGGTAGAGCCGGAAGGTGTACCGAAGCTGCACAAACACAGCGTACCGTATTGGTTTATGGGCGACTACGACAACATCCGCACAGGTAGACACTGCGCCTTCCTTCTTCACACTCACTTGGTTTTCGTGACTAAGTACCGGCACCCCGTGTTCAACGACAAGCACCTGCGGAGAATGGAAGAGATCATGCGGGCCGTATGCGCCGACTTCGAGACCGAGCTGGTCGAGTTCAACGGCGAGGTCAACCACGTCCACCTCCTGGTGAACTTCCCACCCAAGGTCGCCGTCTCGAAGCTGGTCAACTCACTCAAGGGCGTCTCGTCCCGCAGGCTCCGCCAGGAGTTCCCCGATCTGGTCCGGCACTACTACCGGGCGAACCGACTGTGGTCCGGGTCCTACTTCGCTGGATCCGTGGGGGGAGCACCGCTGTCCGTCCTCAAGCAGTACATCGAGCAGCAGAACCAGCCGGTCCAGAGCACGCTCGCGCCCTAACGGGCACTCCCGCGTGGGCCTTCACCACCGTCCTCAAGGGCGGC
>JAUPKO010000488.1 GCA_030837395.1 Actinomycetota bacterium
CCAGGCACCGGCTCAACACCGGGAAGTTCCTCACCACCGTGATCCACCCGACACGGACCCGTCGGGATTGCCGCGACTGCCGCGAGCAGCGCTGGACCCGGCGGTAACGTCATCAAGTCCCGCACCTGTGGTGACAGGCTAACATCGGCCCACTGCGCCGACACCCACCCCGGACACGACGCCAACCACCACGCCGACACCACCCGTGCCAACCCCGACTCCCACACACCTTCCGACACCGACACCACCAGCCCCTCGGCACCCGCCGCATCCGCGGCATCGGCCTCGGCATCGGCCTCGGCGGCGGCATCCGCATCGGCAGCGGCCCGCTGCGCCGCGGCCTCGGCGGCCTCCTGCGTGGCGGCTTCGGCATCGGGGGCATCGGCCTCCCGCACGGACGAGACCTGATCTGCGTCGCCGACAGCGGCCAGTTCCACGGCCACCCCCAGCGCCGCCGCCCGATCCAACACACCGGCCGGGGAACCTTCTGTCACCGGCCACACCCTGAAGTCCCGCCACACCTCCACGCGCAACGGCCCACCCGATGACGATGACGATGACGATGACGACCGTTCCATACCGTTCACCCCCCAAGGCGACACACCGAACGAACCGAACGAAACCGAACCAACTCTCCGCTCGAACTTACGTTCTAAGGATACTTCGAGGGTCCGACGGAATAGGACAACCCGGCCGACATTTGTGGGGCAGACCGCGGAACTCACCCGAACTCGGCGCGAGCGGTCAGGAATGCGAAACACCGAACACCCGGCAGTCGATTGGCCGCCACCCACGCCGCCACCCACGCCGCCGGCCACCCACGCCCCCGCGCCCTCACCCACGCCGCCACCCACGCCGCCCGCCACCCACGCCGCCACGCCGCCGGCCACCCACGCCGCCGGCCACCCACGCCGCCCCGCCGCCACACTCAGCCGCCTGCCGCTACATGAGGGAGAAGGAGCAGAAGCACCTGCATTCCCTCGCGAGGGTTGAGCCGCAAGACACGCGAAGAACCCGCCTGTGGCCAATGCTGCCGGTCTAGCGGGCGCGGCCTTCTCTCACTTCAAACCCGGCTCCGGCGAGCGTAGATTTCACAGCGGCGATGCTCAAATCCCCGAAGTGAAAGACGCTGGCCGCCAGCACCGCATCGGCGCCGGCCGCCACGGCCGGTGGGAAGTCGGCCAGCGATCCCGCTCCACCACTCGCGATCACCGGCACGGTCACGGCGGCCCGGACCAGGCCAATCAGTTCGATGTCGAAACCCGCCCTGGTTCCGTCGGCATCCATGGAGTTCAGCAGGATTTCGCCTGCACCAAGGTCGACCGCCCGCGCCGCCCAGGACACAGCGTCGATGCCGGTCCCACGCCGACCGCCATGAGTGGTGACCTCGAAGCCGGAGGATGTGTCCGCCGCGCGCCGCGCATCCACGCTTAGGACGACACATTGGGCACCGAACTCCTCGGCGGCCTCGGACAACAACTCTGGCCGCATCAATGCGGCGGTGTTGACGCCCACCTTGTCCGCGCCCGAACGCAGCAGCCGATCGAAGTCAGCGCAGCTGCGTACCCCGCCCCCGACTGTCAGTGGAATGAACACCTGCTCGGCCGTCTGAGAGACGATGTCGTACATAGTCGATCGGTCCGAGCTGCTGGCGGTGATATCGAGAAAGACCAACTCGTCAGCGCCCTGTTCGCCGTAGGCCCGGGCGAGCGCAACAGGGTCACCGGCGTCTCGAAGGTCGACGAAGTTGACACCCTTGACGACTCGTCCGTCATCGACGTCGAGGCAGGGGATTACACGGACGGCAAGAGTCACCTGCGCTCCGCCTCCCCCGCGGCGACGTCCGCCACTTCCGCGAGCGCAGCCGGCAACGAGAATGCCCCGGCGTAGAGAGCCTTGCCCACAATGGCGCCCTCGATACCCCACTCATGCAGCTCCGCCAGCGCCCGCAGGTCGGCGAGGCTCGATACACCTCCGGAGGCGACGACCGGCCGATCGGTCGCGGCACACACATCCTTGAGGAGTTGCAGATTCGGGCCGGCCATGGTGCCGTCCTTCGTGACATCCGTGACGACATAGCGCGCACAACCTTGGGCATCGAGCCTGGCGAGCACCTCGAACAGTTCACCGCCCGACTTAGTCCAACCGCGGGCGGCCAACGTCGTGCCGCGCACGTCCAGGCCTATCGCCACCCGATCCCCGTGCGAGGCGATCACGGAAGCGCACCAAGCGGGGTCCTCAAGCGCGGCGGTGCCAATGTTGACCCGCCGGCAACCGGTCGCCAGTGCTGCGGCGAGTGACTCGTCATCGCGGATACCACCGGAGAGTTCGACCTGGATGTCCATGGCTGCGACCACGTCGGCGATCACCTCCCGGTTGTCCCCTCGACCAAAGGCCGCATCCAAGTCCACCAGGTGTAGCCATTGGGCACCCTGGCTCTGCCAGTCGAGCGCCGCCTGCAATGGGCTGCCGTAGTCGGTCTCCGAACCGGCCTCTCCCTGAACCAGCCGAACGGCCTGACCGGCCGCCACATCCACCGCGGGCAGTAACTCGAACATCAAAGGTCCTCTTCTCCATCGGTCATCGAACCGTCTCCAACCAGTTCTCGAGCAGCGTCAGACCAGCATCCCCAGACTTCTCCGGGTGGAA
>JAUPKO010000489.1 GCA_030837395.1 Actinomycetota bacterium
CCGGGGAAGGCTGGCTGCCCGGAGTGTGCGCGCATGCCGGATGACCGACGGGTGAGCAAGAGGTCGGGTCCGGCCGGGCCGTCGGCCAGCAGCATGAGCACCGCCGAGGGCCGACCGGTCTGATCCGGTGGGGGGCCGAACCTGGTCAGCTCGGACGGCTGCGCGGCGGTGACCGCAGCGGCCAGGGGGGCCATCCAGGCGGGCAGGTCCGCAGGCTGCGACGCGGCGACGGTCATGCTGGCACCTCGACCCCGAGGTAGCGGCGAATGTCGTCGCGCAAAGTCGCGGCGTCTTCGATTTGGCCGTAGGTGCGGTGCACCACCTGACCTGAGCTATCCACGAAATACGTCACCGGGGGGCCGGTCCAGCCCAACTCGGCGCGGGTGCGCCCGTCGGGGTCGGCAACGGACGCCAGCGGCACCTGCGCGGCGAATTCGGCTGCGGCGGTCGGATCGTCGAGTACATTCACGCCGAGCACGGTGAGACGGTCGCCCGCGGCGGCCGACAGCTCAGCGAGCAGGGGCATCTCCGCTCGACAGGGTGGGCACCAGGTGGCCCACACGTTGAGCAGCACGGGCTGGCCGACCAGGCCGCTGAGGGTCACCTCCGAGGGCCCGGGGCCCAGACACGGGAGCGTCAAGGCCGGCAGGCCGCCGTCGATGGCCGGGGCGCCAAGCTGGCTCGCCGGGCACGGCAGGCCGTCGGCGTCGGGGGTGACGGCGGAAGCGGGCGCGGCGGTAACGGGCGCGGAGCCGTCGGCGCCGGCCCCGGCCGCCGCCAGGCCGTCCTGCGCACCGCACCCGGTGAGCACGGCTGTGCCCGCCACGCACAGCACGACGGCGCGACCGATCATTCTCACGAGTACTCCTCCACGTCGGCGGCCTCGTCGGCCGTGATCGGGTTGCGGTCCAGATCGGCAGTACCACCGCCGGCGGAGGGGCAGTACCGAGCCACCGGGCAGGCTCCGCAGGCCGGCGACCGTGCGGTGCAGCACCGCCGCCCGTGGAAGATCAACCGATGCGAGAGCATCGTCCATTCCGATCGGGGGAACAATCTGCCTACTTCGACCTCCACCACCTCGGGATCGCGGCTGCTGGTCCAGCCCAGTCTCCGGGAGAGTCGGCCGACGTGGGTGTCCACCGTCAGCCCGGGGACGTCGAAGGCATTGCCGAGCACGACGTTCGCCGTCTTGCGGCCGACCCCGGGCAGGCGTACGAGTTCGCGCATGCGACGCGGCACCTCGCCGTGGTGGCGGCTGGTGATCCCCTGTGCCATGCCGATGATGTTCGCGGCCTTGTTGCGGTAGAAGCCGGTTGAGCGGATCAGGTCCTCGAGTTCGGCGGGGTCCGCCGAGGCGTAGTCGGCTGCGCTGGGGTAGCGCTCGAACAGCGCCGGGGTGACCAGGTTGACCCTGACATCGGTGCACTGGGCACTCAGGATCGTGGCGACGAGCAACTCCAGCGGACTGTCGAAGTCGAGTTCACAGTGCGCGTCGGGGTAGGTGGCGGCCAAGACTCGGTTGATCTTGCGCGCGCGGCGCACCAGCGCCAGCCGTGACTCGCCGGTAGGAGTCGAGGCCGGAATATGCGTAGAGCGGGGCTTCGACTCCGTCACTGTGACACCCTACGTACTGACTGCCGGGTTCGGGCAGTCCAGGTGACAGATGCGAGAGGATCCACACAACTATGGTGGACGCCGACGCCGCCCACGAGCGGGCTGCCCGGAAGAAGGCCCGGCTGGACGCCCCGCCGCCGGAGGTGTCAGAGGAATTCTCCGCCTATGGTTTGCCCGAGTTGCGTCGGCTGCGCGCCGAGCTCACCGACTACGAAACTCGGGTGTCCTATTGGCGGCGGCTGGTGCAGGCGCGCCTTGACCTCGCGCAAGACGGCCGCCAGCCGGAGGATCTCGATCGCCTCGCGCAGGCGCTGGCCGACGCTCCCAGCCGCGGCCGGCGGATCGCCAACCTAGACCTGTTCCCGCCGGACACCGTGCCGCCGCTGCCGGAGTTGGCCGAACTGTGGCAGATGTCGCCTTCACCGAGCGAGGCGGAGGAGTACCTCACCCGGCTGCGGGAGGTCGAAGCGACGCTGTCGACCCATCGGCGCCTGCTACACCAGCGCATCGACGCCCTGCACAACGAGCTGATCGCCCGCTACCGCCAGGAACCCCGGCTCGCGCTGAGCGCCCTGCCGTGATCGCTGCTGGGCAACACGGCGCCGAACGTGCTACTCATGAACCACGATTGAGAGGAGTCGGGCGCCGATGGACGACGTGCTAAGTTCCGCCCCGCTGTTCGCTGCGCTCGATGCCGAGGCCTCCGCAGCGTTGCGGGCCTCGATGGAGAACATCGCCATCGCCAAGGGTGATGTGCTGTTTCACGAGGGCCAGCTCGGCGACCGCATGTACATCATCACCGGCGGGAAGGTCAAACTCGGCCACACCGCCCCCGATGGCAGGGAAAGCATCCTGGCGATCCTGGGCCCGGGCGAGTTGCTCGGTGAGTTGTCGTTGTTCGACCCTGGGCCACGGACGGCCACCGCGATCGCGCTGACTGATCTGGAGGCCCTCGGCTTGGGTCACCAAGCTCTGCGGCCGTGGCTCACCGGCCGACCGGAGGTGGCCGAATCCCTGCTGCAGGCCCTCGCGCAGCGGCTCCGTCGGACCAACGACGCGCTGGCGGATCTGGTGTTCTCCGACGTGCCAGGTCGGGTGGCGAAGGCTCTGCTCGAGCTCGGCGACAAGTTCGGCCAGCAGATGCCCGATGGCATCCACGTCACCCACGACATGACGCAGGAGGAGTTGGCGCAATTGGTCGGAGCCTCCCGCGAGACGGTCAACAAGGCGCTGGCCGACTTCGCGACCCGGGGCTGGATCAAACTGGAGTCCCGGTCGGTGGTGCTCATCGATACCGAGCGCCTGGCGCGACGCTCGCGCTGACGGCTAGGTCGGGCGGTTGTCCGGGTCGCCCGCGGCGAGGTAGAGCAATTGCGCTCGCACGCTGAGCGCGGCAGCGGGCCACAGGTGTTGCGGCACATCGGCGTACACCTGGGCCACGACGTCCTGCACCCTCTGGCTCAACTCGTCCTCGGACCCGGTGTTCACGGGGGGCCCGAGGGCGCGCGCCGCAGCCGCCACCGCGGCGAGTCGATCGCGTCGGTGGGCCAGGTAGAAGTCCAACCACGCCAGGGGCTCGGTGACGGTCGGTCCATGTCCGGGCAGCAGGTGGGTGACACCGTCCCGGTCGGCTCGATCACGGAGGACGCCCAGCGACGCCAAGTAGTCCGCGAGGCGGCCGTCGGGGTGGGCCACCACGGTGGTGCCGCGGCCCAGCACGGTATCGCCCGTGCACAGGTATTCACCGATGGCGAAGCTCACCGAGTCCGAGGTGTGGCCCGGGGTGGCCAGCACGGTCAGTCGCAGGCCCCCGGCGTCGATCACCTCCTGCGGTTCCAGGGTGCCGGCCGTGGACCACCTCGGGTCGGCCGCGCGCAATGGCGCTCCCGCCACCGCGGCAAACGCTTCGGCGCCTTCGCTGTGGTCGAGGTGGCCGTGCGTGAGCAGGACGAGTTCGACCTGCACGTCGGCGCGTTCAAGTTCGTCGCGCACCCGCCGATGGTGCCCAGGGTCATCGGGCCCAGGGTCGATCACCACCGCGCTTCGGGCCCCGGGATCGTGCAGGATCCACGTGTTGGTGCCGTCCAACGTCATCGGTCCCGGATTCTGCGCCCGCACCCGCGTCACCCCGGGGGCCACCGCGGACACCAGCGGATCGGTGGCGTCGGTCATGAGCCCATCCCCGGAGGCAGCGGCCGCCAGTGTGAAGGCAGGCCCACCTGCGACGGGTCCGTGATCCGGCGCCGGGTGAGGACGTCCTCAATGGCCCAACCGATGCGCCCGCCCTCACGTTCGGGCACGGGCATCAGTGCCGGCACACCCGGCTGGGCCAGCGCGGCCAATCCGGCGAGGGCATCGGCCACAGTGGCATGGGCGGCCAGCAGGTGCAGCGCCGCGGACGTCGGTGGCAGCAGGCCGATCCGGCCATCGGTGGCAGCGGTGAGAGCAGTGCCGGGGGTGCACCAGTCGGCGGTGACCGCTTCGGTGCCCAGCAGCACCGGAGACTGACCCTCGGGCAATGCCACGGCGAAGAAGTCCGTGTCGTGTCGGTGTGGCAGCACCTCCGGGGTGATCCAGCGCCCGAACCGCACAGGCGCCGGCTGCTCCGGCAGCGTGACGCCGGTCTCCTCCCGCAGTTCCCGACGGGCGGCGGTCAGCGTGCTGGCGGGGTCGCCCACCGGCCCGTCCGACGCCTCCAGGCCACCGCCGGGGAACACGTGCATGGCGGCCGCGGCCGCCATGGTGTCAGCTCGCCGCATGAGGTAGACCTCCAGGCCGTCGGCACCCTCGCGTAGCAGCGCGACCGTGGCGGCCCGGCGCGGCGGTGGCGGTTGCCAGACATCACGCCGACCGTCGATCACCGCGGCCAGCCGGGTGGCCGCGTCGGGCAGCCCCACCTGCGTGGTCATTGCGGCGGCAGGACGGCGAAGATGGCCTCGACCTCGACCGAGGCCCCACGTGGCAGTTCGCGCACCCCGACGGCACTGCGGGCGTGGGGTTCGGCGAAGGCGGCGGCGAACACCGCGGAGGCGCCGTCAGCCACCTGCGGCAAGTCGTGGAAGCCATCGGCCGCGGCGACGAAGACCGTTACTTTGACCGGTCGGAGTGCCTCCTGCTCGGTGGCAACCGAGCAGGCAGCGGCGATCGCCGCCAGAGCTGCCACGCCCGCCGCCGCTGCGCCCTCGGCCGCACTCAGACCACCGGCGCCCACCTGGCCGGTATGGGTGAGCGAACCGTCGCGCATTGGCAGTTGGCCGGCGGTGTAGATCGTGCTGGTGGTCCTCACGGCCGGTTGGTAGGCGGCAAGCGGCGGTGTGACCGGCGGCAGCGCCAGACCCTCCTGGGTCAGCGCCCGGCGCACCTCATCGCAGGTCCGCCCGGTCATTGCCGTGGGCGCTTGAAGTACGCCACGAGGGACTCGGGGTTCGGCCCCTGCACGACCTGCACCAACTCCCAGCCGTCGGCTCCGAAGTTGTCCAGGATCGCCTTGGTGTTGTGGATCAGCAGTGGCGCGGTGAGGTACTCCCAGGTCGTCATGCCACCACACCCTATTGCGCCTGTGCGGGCTAGGCTCGCTGGTGTGGCAGCGACGAGTGTGGTGAACCCGGAGACGATCGGTCGGTGGGCGGACCTGTCCGAGGCCCGAATGCATGTGGTGTCCGGCAAAGGCGGCACCGGCAAGACGACGGTGGCGGCGGCCTTGGCGCTGGCGCTGGCCGCCGGCGGCAAACGAACCCTCCTGCTGGAGGTCGAGGGCAGGCAGGGGCTGGCGCGGGTGTTCGATGTGCCGCCGCTGCCCTACCAGGAGCGCAAAGTCGCGGTCGCGCCGCACGGTGGCGACGTGATCGCACTGGCCGTCGACCCCGAGGCCGCTCTGCTGGAGTACCTCGAGATGTTCTACAACATGCGCCGGGCCGGCAATGCGCTGCGACGGTTGGGGGCGATCGACTTCGCGACGACGATCGCGCCGGGGGTGCGCGACGTACTGCTCACCGGCAAGGCGATGGAGGCGACCAAACGCAAGGACGCCCGAGGCCGCAACGTCTATGACGCGGTGGTGATGGACGCCCCGCCCACGGGCAGGGTGGTGCGCTTCCTCAACGTCAACGCCGAGGTGGCGGGTCTGGCCAAGGTCGGGCCGATCCGCAGTCAGGCCGACTCCGTCATGGGGGTGATCAAGTCCAGGGTCACCACCGTCCACCTGGTGACCCTGCTTGAGGAGATGCCCGTGCAGGAGACTGTGGACGGTATCGCGGAGTTACGCGCGGCGGGGCTGCCGGTGGGCGGGGTGTTCGTCAATATGGTCCGCCAGCCCATGTTGCCGCCCGAGGCGTTGGCGCAGGCGGCCGACGGCACCCTGGACCAGGTGGCGATCGCGCAGGGGCTGGTGGAGGCCGGCCTGGCCCCACCCAGCGGCAAGCGAACAAAGCGGGTGGCGGCCTGGGCGCAGGCGTTGGCGACCGAGGCCTACGAACACGCTCAGCGAGTCGCCCTGGAGACCCAGGAGCGCGAGCAGTTGCGGCGCACCGGGCGGCCGCTGATCGAACTCCCCTACCTCGCCGGCGGGATCGACGTCGGCTCGCTGTACACCCTGGCAGCCCGCATGCACGAGAACGGAATCGGCGAATGACCGCCACCGGCACCGAGGGCGTGGCCCCGGACGCACCGCACCTGGACGTGGACGCCCTCATCGCCGATCCGGGAGTCCGGGTCATCGTGTGCTGCGGGTCCGGGGGAGTGGGCAAGACGACCACCGCCGCGGCGTTGGCTCTGCGGGCCGCCGAGCAGGGGCGGTCGGTTTGCGTCCTGACGATCGACCCCGCCCGCCGGCTCGCCCAGTCGATGGGCCTGACCGAGCTTGACAACACCCCCCGGCCGATCGAGGGCATCGGCCCGGGCTCCCTTCACGCCTTGATGCTCGATATGAAGCGCACCTTCGACGAGATCGTCGTGGCGCACGCAGACCCCGAGCGGGCGCAGAGCATCCTGGACAACCCGTTCTACCAGGCACTGTCGAGCTCGTTCGCCGGCACGCAGGAGTACATGGCCATGGAGAAACTCGGCCAGTTGCGGGCCGAGGCCGATGCCGATCACCGCTGGGACCTGATCCTCGTGGACACTCCGCCCTCGCGCTCGGCGCTGGACTTCCTCGATGCTCCCAAACGGCTCGGATCGTTCCTCGACGGGCGGCTGATCCGGGTGTTGGCGGCCCCGGCCCGAGGGGCGGGTCGCTTCACCACACGCGTGGTGTCGGCCTCGTTCGGGGTGTTCACGAATGTGCTGTCGAAGGTCATCGGTGCGCAGGTCCTCACCGACCTGCAGGTGTTCGTGGCAAGTTTCGATGCGCTGTTCGGCGGCTTCCGCGAGCGTGCCGAGGCCACCTACGCGCAACTCAAGGCCCCCGATACTCGGTTCGTGGTGGTGGCCAGCCCGGAGCAGGATGCGTTACGGGAGGCAAGCTACTTCGTCGAGCGGCTCGAGACCGAGCACATGCCGCTGGCCGGGTTGGTGCTCAACCGGGTGATCCCGGTGCTGGCCGCGGACCTCACCGCGGAGGCCGCCGACGCCGGTGCCGAGATTCTGGCCGACCTGGCGGAGGACCCGGTGACCGCGGGCATGCTCAAACTGCACGCCGACCGCATGCGATCGGCCCGGCAGCAGCACCACGTGGCCGAGAGTTTCGTGGCGGCCCACCCCGGAGTCCCCATCGTGCCGGTGCCAGCTTTCGGCGACGACGTGCACGACCTCTCGGGTTTGCGCGCGATCGGTCAGGCGTTCGCGGCAGCGCGCTAACTCAGGCCGAGACGCGACCGCGGCCGGGAAGGGCGCGTTCCTGGCTGGCAGCGGCAGGCTCCTCGCGGGAGTATTGCTCGCGGGCCGACTCCAGCAATGAGGCCCAGGAGGTCACCTCCGGACGGCGGCGCAACAGCGCCCGCCGCTCGCGCTCGGTCATGCCGCCCCAGACACCGAACTCGGTGCGATTGTCCAAAGCGTCGGCCAAGCACTCGACTCGCACGGGGCAACCGCCGCAGATGTGTTTGGCACGGTTCTGTGCCGCACCTTGGACAAATAGCGAGTCCGGGTCTTCTTCCCGGCAGGCGGCTTCCGAGATCCAATCGCTCACCCAAGGCACGGTTGCATTCCTCCAGACCCCACGACGTCGGTGGCGTCGACGGGGAATATCGACGTCCTCCACACCGTTTGCGCGGGTGATCGTTGCGACGCTAGGGGTTGGTGACGAGCCTGCATAGGCCATTTAGGATCACACTTCCTAGTCATTTGGGACTAATTCATGTGACGCAAGCGCTCCCTGAGCCCTCATGGGTCGCCTGGGAATGCCATGGACCCGCGCTGCTGGCCCGTTGCCGCCGGTGCCGCCGGGGGCGCTCCACGCGGCGCGCGGTGGCGCCACCTCCGCGGGGGACGAAACCTCAAGCCTTACTCTTGCGTCACATGACCATGTCCGAACCAGGGAAGACATATGTCTAAGCCGCCCGTCAGTACCCGCACCAAAGTCATCGCAGCCGGGATGTTCGTCGGCGTCAGCGTGGCCGCGGGCGTGGTTGTGGCCGGTATCGCGCTGCCGGCAGCCGGCGCCGTCGGCGGCGGCGCGCAGGCCGCGGTCGAGGTGTACGGCGGCTTGCCCACTGCCTTCACCGCACCGCCGTTGCCCCGCAAGTCGGTCATGACGGCTGCCGACGGCACCGAGATCGCCACCCTCTACGCGGAGAACCGGGTCGAGGTGCCCCTCGACGCCATGGCAGTCGACCTCCAGCATGCGATCGTTGCCATCGAGGACAGCCGCTTCTACGAGCACAACGGCGTCGACCTGCGTGGTACCGCCCGGGCCCTGGCCAACAACGCCACCGGGCAAGAGGTGCAGGGCGCGTCGACCATCACCATGCAATATGTCAAGAACGTGCTGGTGACTACGGCCAAGACGCCCGAAGAGGTCCAGGCGGCCACCGCGGTCAACCCGAGTCGCAAGTTGCAGGAGATGCGCTACGCGATCGAGGTTGAGAAGCAACTCACCAAGGCCCAGATCCTCAACAACTACCTCAACATCAGCTACTTCGGGGCCGGTGCCTACGGCGCCGAGGCCGCATCGCAGCGCTACTTCTCCAAGCCGGCGACCGAACTCACCCTGTCGCAGGCGGCCCTGCTCGCCGGTCTCGTGCAGTCCCCGACCGTCTACGACCCCACGATCGACCCGGCAGCGGCCGAGAAGCGCCGCAACGAGGTGCTTGACCGGATGTTCGAGCTCGGTTACATCACACCGGAGGAGCACGCGATCTCGCTTGCCGTGCCGGTCACCGGCGACATCAACCCGACCGAACCGGTCAACGGCTGCGCCGCGAGCCCGTTCCCCTACTTCTGCGACTACGCAATCCGGCAGTTCCGCATCAACCCGCTCTTCGGCGAGACGCCCGAGGATCGCGAGGAGTTGCTGCGGGTCGGTGGCCTTAACATCAAGACCACCCTCGACATGAACGCCCAGGTTGCTGCGCAGGACGCGGTCTTCAGCTACATCCCGGCGGAGGACCCCTCTGGCAAGGCCGCGGCGATCGCCATGGTGCAACCAGGCACCGGTCACGTGATGGCGATGGCGCAGAACCGCACCTGGGGTGACGGCGTCGGCCAGACGACCTACAACTACGCGGTCAACGAGGACGAGGGCGGCACGATCGGCATGCAGCCCGGCTCGACCTTCAAGATCTTCACCATCGCCTCGGCGCTGCAGCAGGGGCTCAACCCCTACGAGCGGGTCAACGCCACTTCTCAGATGCTCTTCCCCGCCGGCGACTGGGGCTGCGGAGACCAGAACTTTGAGCCCTTCGTCGGTAAGAACGCGAACGACTACGGCGGCAACTACGACATGTTCACCGCAGCCGCGCTCTCGGCCAACACCTGGTTCCTGCAGCGTGAGCGCGACGCTGGCATCTGCCCGACCGTCGAGATGGCCAAGAAGGCCGGCATCGTGTCGGCGTCCGGGGCCGAGATTCCGCCCACGATCACCTTCACTCTCGGCGTCACCGAGGTCTCGCCGCTCACCCTTGCCAACGCCTACGCAACCTTCGCCAACCACGGCGTCTACTGCCAGGCCGCGGCCATCCAGTCGGTGGTGGACCGCGACGGCAAGGAGACCAGCACCACCCCGCTATGCGAGCCGCGCGTCGCCCGCGACATCGCCGACGCCACCACCGCGGTACTCACCAGCGTGGTCGACGGCAACATCAACGGCCGCACCGGCGCCAACATGTCGCTCGGCCGCGAGACGACCGGCAAGACCGGTACCTCGGACTCGAACTCTGCTGTCTGGTACGCGGGCTACACGCCCGAGTTGTCCGCAGCGGTGTGGGTCGGCGACCCGCGCGGTGGCTTCCAGTACCCGATGCAGGACGTCACCATCAACGGCCAGTTCTACAGCGAGGTCTTCGGTGGCGAACTGCCCGGGCCGATCTGGAAGCAGGCCATGAACGGTGCCCTGGCCGACACCCCGTACTCCTCATTCGACCTCCAGGCCAAGTGGGATCTGGTGAGCGCGCAGCAGGGCGGCGGACCCAACACCGGCAAGTCCGCTGTCGTCGAGGCGGCAATCAAAGCCAGTGGAACTGACACCAGCCCGCACGGTCCCGATCCGATCAAGCAGAAGTACACGAAGGACGCCGACCCCAACACGCCCGGCAACCAGGTGGAGCCGGGCACCACGACCGGCAACAGCACCACCGGTGACTCGTACGGCTACATCGACCCCAGCACGGGCGCCTACATCCCCTACAACTGACGCGACCGGTCCGGCCGACGTGACAGGATGACCGCCATGCGGGTGACCCATGCCATCGTCGGTGCTGTCGGAGCCGCAGCGATCGGTGGCACCGCCGCCACCGGCTATGCCCTCTGGGAGGCCCGCCAGCACGCGCTGCGGCGGGTGTCGGTGCCGGTGCTGCCCCCCGGGGCAGCTGACCTCGTGGTGCTTCACCTCTCGGACCTGCATCTCACTGCGGCCACCGTGGCCAGGCGGGAGTGGGTCGCCGGGCTCAGCGCTCTCCAGCCCGATCTCGTGATCGTCACCGGCGACTTCCTGTCGAGTGCACAGGGTGTGGATGAGGTCGCGCTGGCCTTGGCCGGGCTGCTGGACACGCCCGGCGCCTTCGTGTTCGGGTCGAACGACTACTTCGGCGCGAAGCCGATCAACCCGACCAAGTACTTCGCCGGTCCGAGCAAGTTGCACGGCCGTCGCAAACCCCAACTGCCAACGGATCGCTTGCGCAGCGTGCTGACGTCGGGGGGTTGGCTCGACCTCAACAATGCTGCTGGTGAACTCCGCGTGGACGGGCTCACGGTGGCCCTGCGCGGCGTGTGCGATCCGCATATCCGATACGACCGCTATCGGGTCGTGGCAGGGCCGTGGCCGGTCGACGCGGACGTCCGGCTGGGGGTGAGCCACGCTCCTTACCTGCGGGTGCTCGACGCCATGGCCGACGACGGCGCAGATGTGATCTTCGCCGGGCACACGCACGGCGGGCAAGTGTGCCTGCCCGGCTACGGGGCGCTGGTGACCAACTGCGACCTGGATCGTCAACGGGTGAGCGGGCTGTCGCGCCACGGCGAGTCGTATCTGCACGTGTCCGCCGGGCTGGGAACCAACCCCTATACGCCGATCAGAGTGGCCTGCAGGCCGGAGGCGACGCTGCTGACGCTGACGGCCGCAGGTGCCTGAGCACGACGCGATGCCGAAGCACCGGTGGTCGGGGTGGCGGGATTCGAACCCACGGCCTCTTCGTCCCGAACGAAGCGCGCTACCAAGCTGCGCCACACCCCGTCGCCATGAGCCCCGTCGGGGCCCGCGGACAACCTGATCATCCTAACCTGCCGCTCTGCACCCTCCGACGCGGGTGCACCCTGGCGCCGGGCGACGGGGCTTAGATCGGCGCGCGGTAGCCGTAGAACTCCTGGTCCTCGTTGTAGCCGCCCTGGCCGGCACCGAGGTGCTCGAAACTCGCGACAAGTTCGATCGCAGCCACCCACTTGACCTGCTTGAAGCCCAACTCGATCTCGTCCCGCAGCCGCAGCGGTGCACCATAGGTCTCGCTGAGCGGTTGCCCGTTCATCTCGTAGGCGAGGACCGTCGTTGGGTGGCTCATGTTGGCGATCGGGTGACAGTCGTAGTACCGCCCGCCCTCGGGCCCTTCGGCCAGTGAGTAGAACACGACCCACGCGGCCTCGGGAGTCGGTGTGGCCAGTGCGAGCAGGTCGGCCATCGCCACCCCGCCCCACTGCGCAACTCCCGACCAGCCACAGGGCCACCACGACGGTCATCCACGCCAGGTACAGCACGCCGCCGACCCACGAACTCGTGTTGGTGCCCAGCGTCATGTGGTTGACGTTCCGAACGAAGCCGGTGATGAACACCATCAGCGTGCACGGCGATGAAGAACACGAACGACGCCAAGACGAGGAAGTGGACACTGCGGGTGACTTGGTGGTTGAACGGTCCGACTCCGGTGCCGAACCGGGTCGCAACCGAGGGCGCCTGCAGCAGGCCTGTGACGAGCGCCAACGGCGCTGCCATTGACTCGACGAGAAGAGCAGGATGATGAACATCATGAACAGCAGGGTGAAGAAGTGCTGCCACCGCAGCCACCACGGCTGGTCGCGCAACACCACACGCAGGGCGATGGTGAGAATCAGCAGAGCGACGGCCAAACCGGCGATAGCCAGAGTGCCGACCCAACGCCTGCCGATGCGGACCGCGGGCAGCTTCGCACGAGTCTGGGTGATGCCCCCGGCCCAACCGTCCACCACGGTGGGGCCACCACGATGGGGCCACCACGATGGGGCCACCACGGTGGCCCTGACGGTAGAACGGCTGGAGGGAGGACTCCAACGGGTCGGGCTGCCGGCGAGGCGTTGAGTCGTCGGCCGCTTCGGGGTCCTCGTTCGAGCCGTCGGACATGTGACGCCCTTACTTGGGCAACGGGCCCGACGCCCCACACCTGCGCCACGACGGGCGCAGGCCTGTCGAACGCTGGCAGGTCCCGCACCGCGATCATGCCCGGTTCCTGCGTTCGGACGCTACCGGCCCGAAGTCCGTTGCGGGGTACCGGCCCGCGGTCGGGCAGCGACGCTCACGTTGCAGGCGGTTAGCGAGCCGAGAACTCGGCCGCGAGCAGTTCGGCTATCTGCGCGGTGTTCAGCGCGGCGCCCTTGCGCAGGTTGTCGCCGCACAGGAACAGGTCCAACGCGAAGGGATCGTCGATCGACTTGCGGATCCGCCCCACATGCGTGGGGTCTGTCCCGACGGCGTCGATGGGGGTGGGGAACTCGCCGTTGGCGGGGTCGTCGACCACCACCACCGACGGTGACCGGTGCAGCACGTCGCGGGCATGGTCGGCGTCGACCTCGGTGGCGAACCTCGCGTGCACCGCCAACGAGTGGGTGGTGATCACGGGCACGCGCACGCAGGTGGCAAACACCGGCAGGTCCGACAGGCTCAGGATCTTGCGCGTCTCGTTGCGCACCTTGAGTTCCTCGGAGGTGTAGCCGGCCTCCTTCAGCGAACCGGCCCAGGGCACGACGTTCATGGCAAGCGGTGCCGGGAAAGGACCGAGGTCGCCCACGGCCACCCGCACGTCACCCGGTCGGGTGCCCAGCGGTTCGGGGGAGGCGGCCACGGTGGCGATCTGCTCACGCAGGGTGTCGATGCCGGGCTGGCCGGCGCCGGAGGCAGCCTGGTACGAGGCCACGACGAGGCTCTCCAGGCCGTAGGTCTGGTGCAGGGCGCCGAGCACGACGATCATCGACAGCGTGGTGCAGTTGGGGTTCGAGATGATCCCGCGCGGGCGGTTGGCGGCGTGCTCGGGGTTGACCTCGGGCACCACCAGGGGCACGTCGTGGTCCATCCGGAAGGCACCGGAGTTGTCGACTGCAACGGCACCGCGCGAGGCGGCGATGGGCGCCCATTCGGCGCTGATCTCGTCCGGCACGTCGAACATCGCGACGTCGACGCCGTCGAACACCTCCGGGGCCAGGGCCTGCACGACTACGTCCTCGCCGCGCACCCGCAGCACGCGGCCGGCGGACCGGGCCGACGCCACGAGGCGAATCTCGCCCCACACGTCGTCGCGGGTGCTGAGCAGGTCGAGCATGACCGTGCCGACCGCGCCGGTGGCGCCAACGACGGCCAGGGTGGGCTTGCTGCTGCGGTCCCGGGCGGTCATCGGCCGGTCCCGGCGTAGACCACGGCCTCGGTGTCGGCATCAAGGCCGAACGCGGTGTGTAGGGCAGCGACGGCCCGCGGGGCGTCGTCTGCGCGGCACACCACGGAGATTCGAATTTCCGAGGTCGAGATCATCTCGACGTTGACGCCGGCCTCGGCCAGGGCCCGGAAGAAGGTGGCGGACACGCCGGGGTGGCGTCGCATGCCAGCGCCCACCAGGGTGACCTTGGCCACGCCCGGGTCGTAGACGATGTCGGCGAAGCCGATGCTCGGCTGGGCCTCCCGCAGGGCAGCCATCGCAGCCTGAGCGTCGCTGCCGCCCAGGGTGAGGGTGATGTCGGTGCGGCCGGCGGTCGACACGTTCTGCACGATCATGTCGATGTTGGCCCCGACCGACGAGATCACCTCGAAGATCGACGCGGCCTCACCGGGGCGGTCGGGGACGCCGACGACGGTCAACTTGGCCTCTGTCAGGTCGTGTGCGACCCCGGAGATGATGGGCTCTTCCATTTCGCCCCTTTCGACGAGTGCGGCGACAGCGTCGGCCGAGAGCACCCAGGTGCCCTCGCGATCGCTGAATGATGATCGGACGTGGATGGGCAGGTCGGTGCGGCGTGCGTACTCGACGCAGCGCAGGTGCAGCACCTTGGCGCCGGCGGCGGCGAGCTCGAGCATCTCCTCGTAGGTGACGGCTTTCAGCGGCCGGGCCAGCGGCACCGAACGCGGGTCGGAGGTGAACACACCGTCGACGTCGGTGTAGATCTCGCAGACGTCCGCACCCATGGCCGCGGCGAGGGCCACGGCGGTGGTGTCCGAGCCGCCCCGGCCCAAGGTGGTGACGTCCTTCGTGTCCGGCGAGACACCCTGGAACCCGGCCAGCACCGGGATTGCCCCTTCGCTGATGGCGCGTTGCAGCCGACCGGGGGTGACACCGATGATCTGCGCGCGGCCGTGCGAGGCGGTGGTGAGCATGCCGGCCTGCGAGCCGGTGTACGAGCGGGCCTCTTCGCCCTGATCGTGGATGGCCATGGCCAGCAGCGCCATCGAGATTCGCTCGCCAGCGGTCAGCAGCATGTCCATCTCGCGCTCGGCGGGGTGGGGTGACACCTGCGTGGCCAGATCAAGGAGTTCGTCCGTGCTGTCGCCCATGGCCGACACGACCACCGCGACGTCGACGCCGGTGCGCTTGGTCTCGACGATCCGGCGGGCGACGCGGCGGATACTCTCGGCATCGGCGACGGACGAGCCGCCGTACTTCTGCACAACGAGGGACACAACTGGCTCCGGGGTAGGCGAGGGCGCGTGGCGGTTCGGGGTCGAGTCTAACCGAGGCGGGGGCTGCCGGCCTACAGCGCGCGCCTGCCGGCGAAGGCGCGTCCGAGGGTGACTTCGTCGGCGTACTCGAGGTCGCCACCCACCGGCAGGCCGGAAGCGAGCCTGGTCACAGCCACCTCAAGGGGCGACAGCAACCGGGCCAGATAGGTGGCGGTGGCCTCGCCCTCGAGGTTCGGATCTGTGGCGATGATCACCTCGGTGACGGAGTTGTCGGCGAGCCGGGTGAGCAGTCCGGCGATGCGCAGGTCGTCCGGGCCGACGCCGTCGATCGGGCTGATCGCACCGCCAAGGATGTGGTAACGACCGCGGAATTCGCGGGTCTTCTCGATCGCCACGACGTCCTTGGGCTCCTCGACCACGCAGATGATCGCGGCGTCCCGGCGCGGATCGAGGCAGATGCGACAGACGTCCTCCTTGCTGACGTTGCCGCAGATCGTGCAGAACTTGACGGTGCGGGTGACGTCCAGCATCACCGCCGCGAGCCGCTCGACGTCGGCCGAGTCGGCCGCCAGCAGGTGGAAGGCGATGCGCTGGGCACTCTTGGGA
>JAUPKO010000490.1 GCA_030837395.1 Actinomycetota bacterium
GTGGATGCGTATCGGGTAGCCGGCCACATCCATCGACTGGTCCAGGACATCGTCAGGCAACACGACCACCGGCCGGGACCAGGATGACCGGCGGCGCATCCGGGCTCACCCGGTACCCGGTGACGTAGCGCGACGGGCGGCCACCGCGCTGGACGTCGGCCCACGCGTCCACCTCGGCGGCCACACAGCGGACCGACCCGCCAAGCTGCACCGCCGTCAGGAAGTCGACCCGAGCGGTCAGCCGCTTCATCGTGGACAGCCACACTCCCGTGTGCGAGCTGCGCCCGCGATCTCATCTGAGCCATGCAGGGACGATGCCGCCGCAACCCCATCTGGACTACCTCCGGCGAAATCCGTCTAGCAAAAGAATCCGTGAAGCAAATCTGTAGCAATCGCCGAGACGGACGGTCATTCCAAGCACGAAGACAGCGATCGTGCTTCCGCCTTGCAAGCGGACGGTCGTCGGTTCGACTCCGACACGCGGTTCTGGCTGACTGTGAGGCTGACCTTCGCAGATGGGGGGTGCTGGGGTCAAGGAGAGTCGTCGAGGTGCGACGAAACTGCGGCATGAGCGCTATCCTGAGCCTCGGAGAGTTGTCAGCGAATGTGCGTGGACAGGTGGGCTGGAGCTCAACGGTTCACGCAACTGGCGGGGGTCGGTGGCGGGGCTCTGTAGCGGCCGCGGGGAGGCGGCCCGGCTTCACGTTTGACCAGGCAGCGGCCTTCGGCCGCCCCAGCTGGCCGAACGCGTCCAGGCTCACGCTGGTGCGCTCCACCGGCGGGACTGATCGTCGAACCCACCTCCCCGTCGCCCTATTCGTGCGTCGGCGTTTCAGGATCACAATGGGCGGTTGGAGCGTGCCCGTTTCAGAACTCGGCCCTTCTCGCCGACATCCGGGATGAGGGACCAGTGCTGCAGCCTCAGGAGGGCAGAGCCTTGAGTTCCTGGACTCGCCTCTTCGCGTTGGCGGATGCCTGGACATTCCCCACCGCCAGGTCAACGGCCAATGCCGCCTGCGCCCTCTGCAGCTGGCCCCGGTGACGCCACGCGGCCCAACCACCCGACCTTGCTTCCGCACGCCTCGCGCCGAATCGGCTCCGACCCCGCGCGAGGGCAACCCGCTCGGCTCCGGTCACCACATCGGGGTCCGAAGCGTTGAGGTACCCGGTATAGAAGATGCCCTCGTCATCGCGAGACCAACGCATAATCAGCAATCCGATAACCAGAATCACGAGCGTCTTGACCGTGGGTACCACCCAGGTGCCGGCGAAGCCGTCGGGTCCGGGCGAATTCCACAGGAAGTGCATGGCCATGGCGGCCGCGCCCAAAGCCACGAGCACCCCAACGCGCTTTCCCCATCCAGCGGACTCTTTCACGAACAGGTACGCCACTCCCACCCCGAAGACGCCGGTGAGCATCCAGTGGCTGGTGAACCCCGTCACCGCGCGGCTCAGCAGCGACTGAACGGCGACGGCCCAGCTGTCACTACCCGCCAGCCACGCATTGGTCCCGCCGTAGTTCAAGTCCTCGCTGATCTGGAAGCCCAGCCCAACCATGGCACCTGTGGCGAACCCGTCCACCAACGTAAATGGGCGGCGGAGAAAGAGAAAAACCACCTGCACACCAAACGCCTTGCTCGTCTCCTCGATGGCCGGAGCCACGGCCGCCGGTACCCAATCAGCAGCAGAACCACCGGCAAGGGACATCGTTGAACCGATTGGTCCTTCCAGGACACCGGCCACGGCGGCGGCGACGACTGCCCCCCACAGAAAGGCCAGCCACTTGGTGCCCCGCGGCATCCGGGCGAAGAAGGGGATCTGGCCGATCACCCACCAGAGCGCCGCCGCAAACACCGGCCAGAAGATGACTCCGGCCGCCATGCTCCGCGGGGCCATGTCGAATGCGGGGATGAGGTTGGCCACGCCCGCGACGGCGGTGACACCCAGACTGGCGCCAAGCACAAGGCCGCGCGCCCACCGATATGCGTGCGGCCCAGCGACGTTGTCGGTCGCCGCAACATGGGTCGTACCCGACGATGCAGCGCTCGTCACTGGTCCTCCAACACTATCGAGGACAACATCGCATTGACCTCTCCCCATGTCGCCTGGAACTCGTTCGAATCGTTCCCGGCCGGCTCTCCATCGGCGTCCGTCGGTGCCCCCCTGGAGAAGGCCAGCACCATCCTCGAGTCCGGTGGCAAGGGCCGAGCCCGAGAGAAGTCCGCCCGGCCGGTGGCATTGGTAAGGGCCACCTGATCCGGAAGACCCATGCGGACCTGGTAGGAGCCCACGTCGTCTTGCTGGAGGAAGTTGCCCGCAGCCACTTGCGCGGGAAACTGCTGCTGGGCAATCAGTTTGGCCTCAACCGACAGATTCATGTCGTTCCTCGGGGCGCTCCAAATCGCCAGCGTCACACCGTCATTGGTATAGGCGTGGCCGCCGGGCGGGACGCCGTCGGGCAGTGCCGCAGCTTTCCAACCGCCGGCGAGGGTGAAACTCCCCCCACCTAGTTCGACCTGGCGCGATGCCACCGATTCGGCGACCAGTCGGCCCTCCGTACCCATGGCGACCACGATCGAACCGAACACGGTCGCCAGGATCGCCGCGGCCGCCACCCACAGGACCCAGCGGCGCATCGGCGTGGGACCGGGCGTTATCACAGCGGGGGTCACCGCCTGCGCGCCTTCTTGCGGAACCGACACGGATTCCTCCCGACGTGAGACCAGGGCGCCGCAGGTGCCGAGCGGTTATTGAACGGCGTGGGTAAGTACATCACATGACACGGTGTCCAAGACTTCTCAGAGAGCCCAGCGGTGCCTTCGAAGGTGGGGGCGGCGGCCGAATTGGGCTGCATCGAACTGCTCGATTCGGCGGGATGTGTACCGCGTGTGCGTGTCGGAGAGTCTGATAGCCCAATCAAGGGATGAACCCGCCCCGGTCCGGGACCCATCTGCCCCTGCGTTGTGGCGGAATCCCAACCTCCTGGCAGGTTGCGTCCGGGTTGGCTCCGAGGAGCGGGATGGAATTGCCCGACCCAGCGAGCCCATCACCCGGCCAACCGGACGGTCAGCCCCCAGCGGCATGAGGATGGCCTAGGTGGCGCCGATCGTGGGGCCTGCTCTGTGGCGGCGTCGTCCCCGTCATCACGGGTGCGGTGGCCGGGGTGATGGCGATGGCTCAGAAAGCGCCTGGCAGGCGGAGAACGCGACAACTGAGGCGGCCCAGACGGGCGGGATCGTCCGCACATGGAGTTCGTCACCTGGGTTCGGCTTGGTCGTCGTGTCCGCGGCTGTGTGGATTCCAGTTGCGCCCTACGACCGTAAGTCAGGCGTGAGCACCCGCCCAGCGATCACCTTGGCGCAGAACTACCAGTTCTTACACCACTTCCCTGGACTCAACTCGTTGAAAGAGTAGGCCGACGACCGGGTGAAGTTGACCGGCAGCGCCATGGAACCTTGCCGCTCCGGCGAATTGTTCGTCTCCGCCGATCGCCCACGAAACCGCCACCGAACACGCCATAGGATTATCCGATTCCGACTACCGAGACCGGGGTGAGGCGGGTTGTGAGGCTGCCGTCACCAATTTGACCTCTCGAGTTCCATCCCCAAGCCTTCAGTCGTCCAGTCTGAAGCACGACCACGATATGGGCGCTCCCAGCGGCCAGCGATTTGCCGCCTGACAGCCCCGACACCGTCACGGGGCTGCTTCGGTTAGTGGTCGTGCCGTCACCGAGTGCACCGTTGTAGTTGTTGCCCCAACATTTGGCTTGGCCATTGCCAATCAGTGCACAGGCATTGGCATAGCCAGCCGCGATGTGGGTGGCTCCGGTCAATCCCAATACCGTGACGGGCGTCGTGCGTTTCGTGGTGACCGTGCCGTCACCGAGTTCTCCTTCCTTGTTGCTACCCCAGCACTTTGCCTGACCGTTTGTGAGCAGCGCACACGTGAACTCATGTCCAGCGGTGAGCTGGGCAACACCGGTCAACCCTGACACGGGCCCCGGGGTGTACCGATCAACGTCCGTGCCGTCACCGAGCTGACCCATGCTGTTAGCCCCCCAGCACATGGCTGTGCCTCCGGAGAGCACCGCGCAGGTGTGGGGCGTGCCAGCAGCGAGA
>JAUPKO010000491.1 GCA_030837395.1 Actinomycetota bacterium
CCCCACAGCAGCCAAACTATCCCCCCGAAAACCGGATTTCCGCCAACTGATCAACAACCGAAAGGACACCCGATGGGACCACTAGAAACCTCCGTCACGACTGCGCTGGAGGACGTCGCAACGGCTGACGTGCCGATGCGCGGCCCGCTAGCGGAGCTGGCGCTCACGCTTGCCCGATTCCTCGATGAGGGCGCGGGCAACTCGACTCCGGCGACCGCTGCGCAATTGCGGATCGCGCTGGAGTCGCTCACCCCGCCTGACACGTCTGCCGACGACGCCTTCAAGGCGTTCATGTCGCAGATGTCCGAGTAATCAACCACCACACCGAAAGGAAACACAATGATTGAGATTGACCGGCTCGAAGATGTTCTGACCGAAAACCCGGAGTTGTCGCCATCTTCGCGGCGATGGTTGTCGTGGTTTGCCTTGCAGTTGATGCCGGGGTTTGACCCGGCGCAGGTTCACACCGCTGAGGACTTGGCGGACTACGTGTCGAGCCGCGACTACGCGCCCTGCCCGCGACTTGGGGCGATGGTGCTGGCTGCGATCAACTTGGACGGCCCGGACCAGCTGGAGAAGTGGTTAGCGGTGACCGATGTTGTCGCGGCCGCTGATCAGGAATCGTTGCGGCTTATTGCCGAGACGTGCGGACACACTCTGGCCGCGTACAACGCACCGGACGCCGGAGTTGATGCGTCATCTAGTGCTGCTGCGTCACTGATCGGGTTCATCTGGCACGCGGCACTTGAGTTCCACGACGACGCGGAATCGAAGCGGCTGCTCAGTGAGGTCTTTGCAGAAAGTGAGACCCCGCAGGTAGACTAAGTGCCGACGGTGCGAGCGCCCGCAGTCACCGCCTGCACGTCCTGGAGGACCTGCGGATCCGGTTAGGGGCGCTCCACCAGCGGCACGCCGAGAAGGCCTGCCAGCGTGTCAGTAACCGTCATTCTTTTTTGTGCGCCTTTCTCTCCCACCTGCGCACCTTTCCTTTGGGGAGACTCCATGAACAAGCTAGCACCTGCTGAAGAAAGTTTGCGTGCCGCACTTGATGATGTGGACGCCCATGAAGAACTCCACGGCGCTGACCCGTCCGATCCCGGACAGTTGGAGCGCCGTAACCGTTTGATCCGTACCGCTGCGAAGGCCGGGGAAGCGTTCGAACACGCCAAGGATCTCGAAGCCAAGCGCGAGCTTGTGCGCAGCGCCGCGCAAGATCCACGCAACGTCGAAGCCGGGACTGCACCGATGGTGAACACCCGCACCGCGAACCCGTGGGCTGGCATCGGTGAAGGCATCGTGTCGCGTACCGCGTCGGCTGCGGACCTTGTGTCGCGTGCGGAATCGGCGCTGGAGTCAATGTCGGAGGTTGTGCCCGAAGGTGGCGACCGGATCGTTGAAGCGATGCGTGCTCACCCGGAGTCCGCTGCGATCGTCTTGGCCCGCAGCAATCCGGCGTACCGCAGCGCGTTCGAGAAGGTGCTGCGCAGCCCGGAGCGTGCCTGGCACACGTTCAACCCGGCCGAGTCCGAGGCGTTTGCCGCTGTCGAAGCCGCACGTACGTCGATGTCCACCAGCACCGGCACCGCGGGCTACTTGATTCCGTTGGATCTGGACCCGTCCGTGATCATCGCTAACGCGGGATCGGCGAACCCGTTCCGTCAGATCTCGACCGTGGTGCAGTCCCCGGCAAACTCTCACCGCGTCATTACGTCGGCAGGTTCCGATGCCCAGTGGCTCGCAGAAAACACCGCCCACAGCGATGCAAGCCCGACGTTTGGGGCGCTCGACATTGCGTTGCACAAGCAGTCGCAGTGGATCACTGGAAGCTACGAAATTGTGCAGGATGGTGCGCTTCTGGCGGAGAACATCGCGACGATCGCCGCTGATGCCCGCGACCGACTGGAGGCGTCGGCGTTCGCTGTCGGCTCCGGCTCAGGCGCACCGTACGGCGTCGTGACGCGGGTGGCTGCTGTCACGGCAAGCCGTGTCAGTCCAACCACGAGCGGAGCGTTCACGACCGCCTCAGTGGCCGACATTCACCGCGTGTTCGATGCACTCCCGGCACGGGCGCGCCAGTCGCAGAAATTGGCATGGATCGCGAACAACAGCACCTATTCGCTGATCCGTCAGATGTCACCATCTGCCAACGGTTCAAGCTTCTGGAGCGAGTTGGGCGACGCACTTCCGCAGCACCTTCTCGGAGCACCACGCTATGAATCCTCCGCGATGACCAGCACTGTGACCACGGGATCGAACCTGATCCTTGCAGGGGACTTCTCGAAGTTCGTCATCGTCGATCACATGGCCGGACCATCGCTAGAGTACGTCGCCAACGTAGTCGATGGGTCCGGGCTGCCGGTTGGGTCGCGAGGATGGCTGTATTGGTCACGCTGCGGATCCGACGTGGCCGACAGTTCCCAATTTCGGCTGCTCCAGCTGTAACCGACTTCAGTCGAGGGGGTGCTCCGGTGCGCCCCCTCGGCTGGACCACCTGGAGGACTCATGAAATTTCAGAGAAGCTACGCCCTCGACGACATCACCATTCGCTCAGGCGACGGGCGAACGGTGGAGGCCTACGCCGCCGTGTTCGACACGTCTGCGGAGATCCACGACAGGCAGGGGCATTACCTCGAACGCATCGCACGA
>JAUPKO010000492.1 GCA_030837395.1 Actinomycetota bacterium
CGACCACCCGCGCCAAGGCCTCCCCCACGGCTGCGGGAAGCGTCACTGCCTCAGGCAGGTCCAGCAACTCATCACGCCAGCCCTTAGCGTTGGCCGCGTACGACATGAGGAACAGCAACCGGGCCACGGGCACCTTGGGCGCCACCCGCAAATCCACCTGAACGTCCGCCCCGCTCAGCACCGCCGCGCCCACCATGCCCGCGGCCCGAACCTCCCACCTGCGCCGACCCGTGACCGCCGGTCGAATCTCGACTAGGTTGCTGACCGCGAGCAGATCGGCCGCATCGCGCGCTAGTGCATGGGTCGTCCAGCCGTCAGTCTCGCGCAGGTCCAGCTGGACGGTCGGGATCACTCGACCGCCTCCGACCCCTCCCCGTCACCGACCTCATCCGCGGCGTCGTCCCCGTTCACTTCAACCGAGCCCGGCTCCACACCTACCTCGCTCAGGAAGGCATCCAGCGAATAGCGAGCCTCCACGTCGATGTCCTCGCCGGCGTGGTGCTCGGCCAACAGCGGAAGGATGTCGCTGTCCCACACCTCCCGCAGACCATCGTCGCCGTCGGTGTGGATCCAGCCCTTCATGAAGTAGCTCGGACCGATCGCGTAATCGTGGGCAGCCAACTGCTCGTTCAGCAGGCTCAGCAGCCGCGCCGGCCGGGTCACACCGGGGTGTTTGGCGGCAAGCCACCGCGGCAGCACCGACGCCACCGGCTCCTTGTCCGGGTGGAGCTCCCGGAAGGCGAACCGCCGCCGCATCGCCGCATCCACCAAGGCAATCGACCGGTCGGCCGTGTTCATCGTGCCGATGATGAATAGGTTGCGCGGCAGCGAGAACGTCTCCGCGCCCTCGTCGGCGTAGAGCAGATCAATGGAGCGGTCCCGGTATTCGAGCAGGAAGTACAGCTCCCCGAAGACCTTGGCCAAGTTCGCCCGGTTGATCTCGTCGATGATGAGCACGTAGGGGGTGCTCGGGTTGTCGCGGGCCTGCTCGGCGATCTGCATCAGCGGACCCTGCCGAAGCCGGAAGGCCACGATCCCGTCGACCTCGACCGGCCGGTAGCCGGCGATGAAATCCTCGTAGGTGAACGAGGGATGGAACTGCACCACCCTCACATGGCCGGCCTCGGTCAGGTGCTCGGCCAAGGCCTGCGCGATGAACGTCTTACCGGTGCCGGGCGGGCCGTAGAGGATCACCTGGTTACGGCGTTCCAGCAGCGTCGTGAGCCTGACCAGCCAATCCAGGTCGAGGAACAGTCGCTTGGCCAGTTCTTCGGTGGGTGTGGGCAGACCTGTGAAGGTGGGAGGCGCGGGTCTATGTCGTCGCCGTCCCCGTCGTCTTCCTTCTCCTCGCCAGGGAATAGCGCGGCGATGGTCGCGTACTCCAGAGTCAGGTCGGCCACGTCGTCCGGAGTTCCCAGCCTGTCGGGCAGGGGGGCGGGCAGTTCGGTGAACTCGATGCCCTCATCGTCGGTGATCCACTGAACAGCGCGGCGCACACGAATCGGTCCTCCCCCCTTATCTGCCTCGACTACCCACTCGGCGTCTCCTGCGATGCGCCCCACGTGAACGGCCCCGCCCGATGTGGTGAGCACGAAATCTCCGATACCGATCCGACGAAGGAACCGGTCGTACTCCTCTACCCGTCGACGCCTATAGTCCCCAGCACGGTTGGCCGTGGCCGCGTCCACCGCGGCCTCGATGGCATCGCGGGTGACTGGCTCTGGGAGGGCTGCGATGCCGGTCGCGGCCCTGGATACGAACCCACCCTTCAGCCAGGCGCCCACGAGATTGCGCCCCTCGATGTTCGAGCCGCGTACCAGCCAGGCATGCTCCCCAGGGGTGTCCGTGCGGCGCAAGGCGCGCAATTGGTTCGCGTCAAGCCGCAGGGCGGGCGCCGCGACCGGATCGAGAACCAGACCGTCCTCGGCCAACAGCTTGAGTTGCTCGGCCAGGGTCTCTCCGGCAACGCCATCGCCAGTCGAGCCTTCAGATGTGAGGACCCGATGCCATCCATAGGGGCGGTCGGCAGCCAGGTAGGTGCCGACCTGGTCCGCCGGCCACTGCACGGCGCGTGCGATGTCGCTGGAGGCCGTCCAAGAACCCGCCGGCACCACCGCGGCAAGGCTGCGCGCACCGCGGACTGCTTCTTGCGCACCTGCAGCGCCGCGGCATCCTCTTTGACTCGGCGGTTGTAGAGGCGTTTCATCTGCCGCCCGAATTCCGTCGAGTCCGCATACTCCGCGAGCGCTCGCCGGCCCTCCTCCGTCAGCGACCAATGCCCCTCCGGTGGCCCCTTCTTGATCCACTGGATCTTGGCCAGGTCGACTGTCCACCACCTGACAGCCTGCGTGTAGCGCTCGTGCCCGGCATTGGTGAGTTGAAGCTCGATCTCCGTCGGCGGCAAGCGACGCCGCATCTCATCGAACGCCGCGCTCCAGTGCATCTGAGGCGGGTTCTCCCCGAGGATCACGCACAACTCACGCAGAAGCGCGTACACACGGACCGCCGGCATCTTGGCCGTTGTGGCGAGGGCGCCCTCGTCATCAGGTGGCGACACCTGCTCTGTCATCTCGACCCCTCCCTCGCTGGTTGATACTGCGTTCCTCACACGCTATACCGGCATCGGGAACTGACAGGTTGGGACGACCAAGTCATATACCCAGGCATAGCGACCATGGAAGGTCCAGAGCATCCGGTCCGGTGCAAAGGCCACGGCCCGCCAAACACCCCTCGGGTGAATACCTGGCTCTACTCCCTTGGTCGCCGGTCAGAGCCGATCCTCCAGCGCCTTGCGCACCTTGCCAAACTCCAGCCGCGGACTGCCCGCCCCAGCCGTCCGAGCGATGCGGCCGGCCGCACTGGGTGCCTGTGGCATCGTGGAACCTAAAGGCTCACCAGGGTCGGCAACCGCGGGAAAGTGCAGGGAAATGAACGTGCCAGGTGCTGGCGGCCGTGCACCGGCCCCACTAACCGGCCAACTCGTCACGCTCTTGGCGCGGGAGCACCAAAGTGTCCTTCTGGTCGCCTCACCGGCGGACAACGCACGGCAGGCGTTCATCCCGGCCACCGAAGCATTGCGCTCAGCCGGGGCGGGGCCAACCGTAGTGGTGTCGCCTCACCTGCACGCGCTCGACAAAGCCAGCGCCGCGGCACGCCAACACGGACTGACGACGCACATGGTCTCCTCGCGCAACAGGGATTCCGGCGACGAAACCTACGCTGCCCTCGCCGCCAGGAAAGTAGACATCCTGCTCATCACCGAGAAGCGACTGGCGAACGCCGAATTCGAGCGTCTTGCGCTGCCCCACCTGCTCACGACTGGGCTCCTGGTACTCGACGAGGCCGAGACGATTTCGCGGAGCTACGGAGGCTTCACGCGTGGGTACGCTCACGCCGTGCACCGACTGCTCGACCAGGCACCCGGTGCCGCGGTGCTGGCACTGAGCGGCTCAGGAACCTACGACGTCGTGTCCGACCTCAACGCGATCCTGGGCCCCACCTCGATCACCGTTCGGCACCCGATCCTGGACACCTCGCTCAACCTGGCCGTGGTCAAGGATCTGGCGCCCGCCGCACGCATCGCCTGGGCAACCGACGCCGTTGAAGCAGCCGTCGGTCCAGCCATCGTCTATGCCCGCGACCAGCGAGAAGCCGAGTTGCTGACGGGGCTGCTCAAATCTCGCGGCCAAGCCGTTTACGTCCATGACCCCAGTAGCAAAGCCGCCCCGACGGCTGACGAAACACCGCCCGGCGTGATAGTCACGTACGCGCCTGGCTTCGCC
>JAUPKO010000050.1 GCA_030837395.1 Actinomycetota bacterium
CATCACGGTCCCGTGCCGCCAATCCGACTTCTGGGTGCCGGGTCCCCATTTTGAGGTTGCGATCATGGCCGTGACGAACAGAAGCCGGGTCGCGATCAGTGCCACCACCACCAGTGGCACGACCAGTAGCAGCGAAGTCTGTTCCGACTCGGTCAGCGCAGCCAGGACCACCGGCAGATCGAGTCCGAGCAGCAGGAAAGCCACGGCCTGCAGCAGGAAAGTGATCTGCTTCCAGACGATGGCTACCTGCAGCCGCCCCCGGTAGCTGGGGTCCGAGTGGGTCGAGTGGGAGGCCATCAGTCCGGCCACCACGATGGCCAGGATCTCCGATCCGCCCAATTCCTCGGCGAGCACATAGATCACGAACGGCGCCACCAACAGCAGGCCACCCGAACCCACCAGATCCGAACTTCGGCGCAGCACCCAGACCAGCACGAAGCCGGTGACCACCCCGACTCCGACGCCCACCAGCACCGATTGCGCCAGAATCCCGCCGGCTTCGGCCAGCGTCACGCTGCCGGCCACGGCTGCCGTGATTGCGACCCGGAGCGCGGTCAGTCCGGTGCCGTCGTTGACCAAACTCTCGCCCTCGAGGATCAGCACCAGCCGCTGCGGCAGGTTCGCCCGCCGGGCGGCCGTGGCGACGGCGACGGCATCGGTCGGCGCCACCACCGCGCCCAACGCGAAGCACATGGCCGCTGGAATGGCGACCGCCGCCACTGCCATGACGCCGCCGACCACCAGGGTGGTGGCGGCCACCAGTCCGATCGCCAGCGCCATCACCGGTCGACGCACCTTGCGAATGTCGATGTAGGACGAGCCCAGCGCCTCGCCGAAGACCAGCGGGGCCAGCACGATGATTTGGAAGATCTCCGGCGAATCAGGCGCATTGGGCCCCACTGGCAGGACGCTCATCAGGGCGCCGACCCCGATCAGGGGTAACGCGATTCCCCAGCCACGGCGACGGGCGAGCATCGCGACCGCGACCGCGACCAACACCGTCGCCGCGACGTTCCCCAGCTCGATGCTCATGCCGAGGTCAGCTGGGTCGGCTCAGCGGGCGAACTGGACTGTGAGGTGACCGCGCGCCAGGGTGTGGTGGGCGATCGTGGCTGAGGCGACCGCAGGGGTCACCTCAGCCGTCAGGCCGAGATCGTCGGTGTCCAGTGCGTACACGGTGAAGATGTAGCGGTGCGGGTGGTCCCCCACCGGCGGACCGGCGCCACCGAAACCCTCCGCTCCGTAGTCGTTGCGTACCTGAAAGGCGCCGGTCGGCAGGCCACCATCCCCGGCCGCACCGGCACCCGTGGCAAGCGCGGAACAGGCTGCCGGCAACCCCAGAACCAGCCAGTGCCACCAACCGGATGCTGTCGGCGCGTCCGGGTCGAAGCAGGTGACCGCGAAACCAGACGTTCCGGCCGGCGCTCCGGACCATGCCAGCTGAGGGGAAAGGTTGTCGCCGCCAACTCCGCCGGAGTCCCAGCCGTGTGCCAGCGGGAGCTGGCCGCCGTCCACGAGGTCGGTGCTCGTCACCACCAACGTCGGCCTGGGCGGCATGAAGTCGAAGGGGTCCGGCGGTCGTGCGCGTTCGATGCTCATGGGGCCACACTGTGGCACAACTGCGGCCGCGACTCCAGACGCCGCGGAGGCACCCCAGTTCTGTGGGCGGACAGTGCCGAAGCAGTGGGCGGAGCGTGCCGAAGCATCCCGCGGCGGCAGCCCCAGCAGCAGCTTCGGCGAGCGAGGTGCGGTCCGTTGGGTGCAGAGTGGCGGGTAGGAGTCGACCCCGGTGTCGGGGGTGGTCGGCCAGGTCGAGTTGGAGGAATCCATGTCTGCAGGGATGGTCGCAGGGGCCGCATCGCAAGGCGGTCGAGGATGAACGAGGTACTGCGAGGGCAGCTGATGGCTGCCGAGATCGCCGAGCAACCGGCCGCGCTGGCGCGCTTGTTGGCGACGGCCGCAGATCAGATTGCGCCGATTGCCGACGCCATCCGCGCGCGCCGTCCGCGGTTCGCGATCCTCGCCGCGCGGGGCACGTCCGATCATGCGGCGCTGTACGCGAAGTACCTGCTGGAGATCCTCGCGGGGCTGCCGGTCGGTTTGGCGTCGCCGTCGACGTTGACTGTCTTCGGCTCGGAACCTGATCTCTCGGAGGTGCTCTGGATCGCCGTCAGTCAGTCCGGCGGCAGTCCCGATCTGGTCGATTCCACCACTGTCGCCCGTCGGGGCGGGGCCATCACCCTCGGTGTCACCAATGCGTCCGCCTCGCCGTTGGCATCAGCCTGCGAGTTCCATATCGATGTCCACGCTGGTCCGGAGCGGGCGGTGGCTGCGACGAAGTCCTATTCCAACCAGTTGCTCGCCCTGTACCTGCTGATCGACCGGCTCCGTGGCGGCGACGGTCGGGCCGCGGACGCGCTACCAGAGGCAGCCCAGGCCATCGTGGACATCAATCCGGGGGCCGAGGTGGCCCCCCGCTACCGGTTTGTAGAGCGGATCGTGACGACTGGCCGGGGGTACGCCTACCCAACTGCGCGAGAGGGCGCCCTGAAACTGATGGAGACCTCCTATGTGGCCGCCCACTCCTTCTCGGGCGCGGATCTGCTGCACGGTCCGTTTGCAATGATCGATGAGGATCGACCGGTCGTCGCCATCGTTCCGGAGGGTTTGGGAGGCGAGGCGATGCGGCCGGTGATGAATCGGTTGGCGGAGCGCGGCGCAGATGTGCTGGCCATCGGGGACCCCGCGAACGCGCCCGACGCTACCGTGACGATTGCGCTGCCCCGAGGGATCGCAGAAGAGGTGAGCCCGATCCTGCAGATCATCCCGCTGCAGCAGCTGGCGCACGCTATGTCTGTCGCCCGCGGCTACGATCCCGACGCGCCGCGCGGGCTGCGCAAAGTCACCGAGACCTGGTAACCGTGATGGTGGTCTCAGCAGTCGATCCGAGGGAACGGCTGGGCGCAGCTGTCGGCAGTGGCGTTGTCTCGGCCGACCTGGTGGTTCCCGGCGGTGGCCAGGAAGTCCGGCAGGGTTGGGTGTCGTTCGAGGCTGGAATCCTGACAGGTATCGGGACCGGCGCACCGCCGCAGACCCCCGTCGCACACGCCGACGTGTTGCTGCCGGGGTTTGTCGATCAGCACTGCCACGGCGGCGGTGGGGCATCCTTCTCCTCGGCCGAACCCGACCAGATCCGCCGGGTGGCCGACGTTCACCTCCGCCATGGCACGACAACGCTGGTCGCGAGCCTGGTATCTGAGGCGGTCGCTACGCTGCTCGCGCAGGTCGAGGCGCTGGCCGAGGCCGCCGACCGGGGAATTGTCGCCGGGATCCACCTTGAGGGCCCCTGGATCGCCCGGGGTAAGTGCGGGGCGCACGATCCAGAAGTACTGCGGCCACCCACCCACCTGGAGATAGCCAACCTGTTGGCCGCTGGCCGCGGCTTCATCCGGCAGGTCACATTGGCCCCGGAACTACCCGGCGCGATGCCTGCTATCGAACAGCTCGTCGGCGCAGGCGTCCGAGTGGCGATTGGGCACACCGAGTGTTCGCTCGATATCGCGCAAGAGGCGATTGCCTGTGGCGCGACCGTGGCCACCCACCTCTGGAACGCGATGCCGCCGCTGGGTCACCGGCAGCCGGGGCCAATTGCCGCCCTGCTGACCGCACCGGAGGTCTATCTGGAAGTCGTCAACGATGGCGTCCATGTGGATCCGGCGGTGCTGCGAGTCACATTGGACGCCGCGGGTGGGACCCGGGTTGTGGTTATGACGGACGCGATGGGTGCCGCCGACGCTTCGGACGGGCCATACCTGCTCGGCGGCCTCGACGTGATGGTCACCGACCGGGTGGCTCGAGTTGTTGCCACCGGCGCCATTGCCGGCAGCACCCTAACCATGGATGAAGCAGTCGGGCGCGCCCGCAGAGTGCTGGGGATGGGCTGGCAGGACCTGTCCAACGTGGCTGCAGGAAATGCTGCCCGGGCGATGGGTCTGGTAGGCGTCGGCGCGATCGAGGTGGGCTCGGCGGCAGACCTGGTGCTGCTCACCGACCACGCCGAACTTGTGACGGTCGTCAAGTCCGGCGTGGTCCTGCCAGGACCTGCAACGGTCACTGTGTAGCCTGAGAGTTCACCCAGGGAGGGTCATGAAGCGCACCATTGTGCTGGTCGTGGCGATCGTCGCGCTGCTACTGGGGATTGGCTCCGTAGTCCTCGGAGCGGTCGGAATTGCGGTGTTCGGAACGGCCGGTAGGTACTCCATGAATGTCGGGTCGGGTTCGTCTGACGGCGCTGCCATTTACGTCAGTGGGTTCCAGGTCAGTGCCAATTCGATGATGTCGGCCGTGACCGGAATCAAGGTTGAGGCAGTCAGCAACACCGGCAAACCGCTGTTCCTCGGTGCGGGACCGCCGAGCAAGGTGCAGGACTACCTGTCGGGGGTGCCCTACAGCGCCGTCTCAGACATCGTCGGCGGTCAACTGCAGGTGAGCGAGGTGCCCGGCAAAGAGGTCGCCGCCCCGCCCGCAAGTCAGACCTTCTGGGTTCTGCAGGACCAGGGCAACACCCCGACGATCAGTTGGGGAAGTCAAGACGCAGGCCAGGTATTGGTCGTGATGAATGCCGACGGCACCCGTGGTGTGAAGACAGATCTGACGCTCAGTGCGAGTTCAACCTCCATCTTCCCGATCTCGATCGGGCTGGTGCTGCTGGGCGGCGTCTTGATGTTGGTGGGCATCTATCTGATCGTCCGCCGACGGCGAGTTGACCCGCGACCTGCCGCGGGTGGGGACCGGGGGGCTGTCGACTTGTCATCGGGTAGCGGCCAGCAGGACCAACCGGCACAGACTTCAGCCGAGTCCAGCAAGTAGTCCCGGTGGACGTGCAGGAGACCCAGGTCACATCAGATCGGGTGCTCACGCTACACAACGTCCTGAGCTTCGACCGACTGCTGGGAGTGCCGGTATTCCTGTGGCTGATCCTCGTTCCGCAGGCAGATGGGTGGGCGATCGCACTACTCGTGGTGTCCGGCATCACCGACTGGCTGGACGGCTATCTGGCGCGTCGG
>JAUPKO010000493.1 GCA_030837395.1 Actinomycetota bacterium
CGCCACGCGCACTTGACAAAAGGAACTACATATCAGTTGTGACCTGCCGTCGCGTTCATGCCGTAGTGAGTTGAACGAAGACGGGCCTCCGACAGCCACGACCGCCGCGATCCCGATCGGGATCCCGGCGGTCGTGGCTGAGAAGGGCTGTGGTCACGAGGGGGTTGGTTCCGCCCCGATCGGCTCAAGAACCACACCCCGCGCTCTGCCGTTAGGCGACGAGTGGCGGGGGCGGCGTGGGGCCGGCATTGGCCCGGGGCCACTGGGCTGCCGTGACCGGTGACGCACCGTCACCCGCGGGACAACGCCTTGATCCCCGCCCCCACCGAAGTCGACCGCTACGCCGTCCGTGCCTTGTCAATCAAAGGGCGTTGTCGGGTCATCCGGCGTCACGGGCGTGTCGTCCGTGGGCGGTGGTGGATAGCGCGCCGTCACCCGGGGGGACAACGCCTTGGTCCCCGCCCCCACCGAGGTGAATGCGACCACCGAGAAGCGGTAGACCTTGCCTGCCTGAAGCCCGGTGACCGTGCAGGTGAGTCGAGTCGTGGTGCAGCTCTTCCCCCCAGAGGACGCCGTTACCTTGTACCGCAGAATCCTGGATCCGGAGCCCGTGCTTACCGGCTTACTCCAGGAAACCCGGGCTGACTGAACCCCGGCGATCGCCTTCACCGCGCGCGGCCGACTGGGACCTGTGAAGGGCAAGGACGTGCGCACCACGCGGCGGGCAGTGAACAAGGAGTAGTAGGCGCGGGCACCCCACGGTCCGATGACCATGGGCTCCGGCTTGTCTCCTGAGTTGGCGCCGGTGGGCAGGCTCTTCGTCACCGTGAATGTGCTCACGGCGACTTCGTAGATCCGGCTCGTCTGCCTCTCCCGTACATACACGAACTGGCCAGTGGGAGCTACCGCCACAGCAGTGGGTTCGGGACCGATGGGCACGCGGGCGACAATGCCCCCATTCGCCGCGTTGACGACAGTCAGGTCGTTGGTGCCGTCGGTGGCGACGAAGATCAATCCCCCGGAACGGTCCATGGCCACCGAGGTCGAAGGAGAACCGATGGGAATGGCGTTGAGCGCGGTGTTCGTGAACGTGTCGATCTGAGGAAGCCCAGTCCCACGCCGCATCGCCACGAACACCCGGCTCCCGGACGGGTTGACCGTAACGTCCCACGGCACCTCCCCCACGGGAACGCTGGCGATCACGGCGCGGCTCACCAAGTCGACCACCGACACTGTGCCGGACTGGGAGTTGGCGACGTACGCCCGCTTGCCGTCGGGCGTGAGAGCCAGCCCCATCGGACCGCTGCCGACCCCAACCGACCACAAGAGCTTCGCCGGACTCGTCGAGGCGGCGTATAGCACGTTGTCGTCACTGGTGACGTACAGCGTCTTGCCATCAGACGTCAACGCCATGTCCCTGATCCAGCCGTTGCCAAGCTGGAAGGACGAAATCTCTCGCGTCGCGGTCGCATCCATCCAATGGACGAACTTGTTTCCCCCGGCGTACACACGTGAGCCGTCTGGGGCGACGGCCAGCGCTGACGTCTGCCACCGATTCTGGGCCCGATAGTCCGTCACTCCGGCGTCGAGGTGTGATGAACGCACCGTCAATGCGGCTCCCTGGACCGGGCCTCCCGTGAGCGTCAAGGGCAACGTGAGTCCCACCGCAATCGCGACCGTCAATGCCGAAGCCCTCATTATCGGTTGTCCTCCCGTGACTTCTCATTCATCAAGACATGCCTTCGCACTACGACTCCTGTTGCACTGCGATTGTGGAGACCTTCGACGGCTCTATTAGCTTTCTCTGAACTTGCCTTGGTTGGCTGACCAACGGGCCACCATCACTAGTCGGAAAGATGATGCTGTACGTGACGGGCTCTGACCATCCGGCACCCACTTGGTCAGCAGATGGCACAGTGGCCACGGCAGTGAACGACACGAGCGCATCGTCGGCATCTGGACAACCGCCCCTTCGAGTCACCGTAGGCTTGAGGGGAACGCCCTTGTCGTCCCTGACCCATTGCCAGTCGCCCAGCGACCCTGTGGCCAGACCCGCTCCCTGAATGGCGGCGTTGAACTCCCGGTCGGTTGCATCCTTGCTCTGGCCCCGGCATGCGGCGATAGAGAATTCCAGGGTGCCGGTATACGTCTCTGGTTTCCGTGTCTTGTCCAGCGGAGTAACCCGCACCGAGTACACCGGTTCCGGCGGACTCGGTGGCTCCGACGGATCGTCCGGCGGACTCGGTGGCTCCGACGGATCGTCCGGCGGACTCGGTGGCTCCGACGTCACGACCGGCGGTCTGGGCGCTTCTTGGTCGCCTCCACTGCTCGTTACGCGCAGGACCACGACCACAGCGATCATTGCGAGAACGAGTCCCACCACGGCCAAGGCGATCGCCGGTCCGCGTGATCGCGTGTACTCCTGCGGGCTGGGAAGAGGCTTGCCCGAGCCCGAACGCTCCAGCCGTGGAATGTCCCCTCCCCCACCGGACGCACCGCCCGTGCCGGCGCTGACTGGCGCGCCAGCGGGTTCGGGGGGTGCCTCGCCCACGGCCACGACCCCCTCGGCCACGTCCGAAGCTTCGTCCCGCTCCTGGTCGCTCGGCGCGGACACGGAAGGAAAGTTCATTGCTGCCCCGCACGCCACACAGAACCGCAGACTCGGGTCCCCCAGGACTCCGCAGACGGGGCACGCGAGCCCACCGGCGAACGCTGCTTGCGCGCCGCTGACGTTGGGGCGCACCAACTTCGATGTTGCCTCAATGGCGTCAGCGCCTGACGTCGCGTCGAGGTCGACCAGATGCAGAGGAGCATTCCGATCCCCCGTCCGACCGGGGGAGGTCGTGCCGCGGTACTGGGTCGCGGCGAGCTCCTCGTCGTAGTCGACGGGTTCGCTGCGGTCCGTGGCCTTCTCCAGGACGTCGATGTGGGTCGGAGGCAAGCTGAGGTCCTGCTCGATGGCCTGCATCGAGCGGGCGAAGGCCAGCGCCGAGGCGGGGCGCAAGTCCGCTCGCTTGGCCATCGTCTGCGCGAGGACGCTCTCCAGGTCGGGGGGGACATCATCGCGTCCGGTCGGCTGCGGGAGGGATCGCTCGATGCGGGAGATCAACTCCGCCTGCGAGTTGCGCGTTCCGGGCACCTCGAACGGCGACCTCCCGGCGAGGAGGTTGTACGTCAGGGCTCCCAGGGAGTACACGTCGGACCGTCGATCCAGGACACCGTTGGGGTCGAACGCCTCCGGCGACGACCACGGAACGGACATGCCGCCCTCATCGTCGTCCTCGCCCGCACCCACGGAGATCCCGAAGTCGGTCAGCCCGGGCTTGTGGTACCGGCTGGTCAGCACGTTGGCGGGCTTGATGTCACGGTGGATGATGCCGGCGCGATGTGCCGTCTCCACCGCGGACGCCACCTGGACGGCGACCTGCAGGACCTCCGCGACGCCCATTCGCTCGTTCCGCGAGCGGCTGCCCAGGTGCGGACCGGGGTAGTACTCCATGATGAGGTACGGGCGACCGTCGGAGGCGATACCGGCGTCGTAGATCGTGACGATGTACGGGTGCGCCGACAGCTCGGCCATGAGGTTGGCCTCGGACTCGAAGCGTCGCCGCCCGGCGTCGCTGATGCCTTCGGCAACGAGGACCTTCACGGCGACTTCCCGCCGTGGCCGCAACTGTTCATAGAGGAAGACCGTCGAGAATCCCCCTACTCCGAGGACCTGCCGAAAGATGAATCCGTCGATCTGCGGCGGCTCGTCGGCTGCACGGCGGGCCTGGCTCATTGGGGCACCACGAACCGGAAGTGGACGTCGTCCGCGAGAGTGACCAGCGTGCCTGGCGCAATCTGGAGTGGCTCGTTGGGGCGAAGGCGCTGGGCCGGCTTGCCCGGTAGCGTGACCATGGTGCCGTTCGCGGAGTTCAGGTCGATGACCAGGACCGTCCAGTCCTCCAGGCGCACCTCCACGTGCGACCGGGACACGTCCGCGCCGCGGACCGTGACCAGTGCCGGCACCTGAGTGCCGCGCAACTGGGCCGAGGGCGACCTGCCCACGATGACCGGGCGATCCACCGGAACCGACTCTCCCGATGAGAACTCCAGTCTGCCCAGGGGCGGCCGGCGAACATCGGTGAGATCCGCCGAGAAGCCTGCCGTGCCGCATACGCGACAGTCATGCGCGTACGGGGCATTCAGGTGGCCGCGCTCGCAACGCTTCGCCTGAACGACCGGTCCTGCGCCGATGTTGGGCTCATCGGGCGTCGAGGCAACCAGGTCCGACAGGCTGCGATACGGACGTCGGATCGTGCTGTCCGACTCGTCAGGATCGGACTCCTCGGGGGCTGTGGAGGTCGGGGGTGGTGCGGCATGGTCGGTGGAGGTCCTGCTGGTGTCCAGATCCATCGTGACCCCGCGCTCATCCTCCTCGGCAAGCAACGTGACAGACCCGTCGCCAGACGCCGGCTCCGCGACGGGAGCGGTGCCCTCCGTCTCGACGTGGCCGGGCCCTGCCTGATCGTCATCGGGGTGCTCGTGCCCACTGTCCGCCACCGGCACCCGCACCGCCGCGGCCTCCACGGAACGGTGGACGGTGGCGCCGAACAGCTGGTCGTACCCGGCGGGTCGATCCGGCTCCCCAACCGTGGGTGGTTGCACAGTGCCCGGTTCGCTGGCCGGGACGGATGGGGCCGTACTGGTGGGGGCCGTGCTGGCGGGGGCAAGCCCCAAGGTCAGGCAGCGAGCCGGGAACATGCCGACGACCGCATGAAAGGAACCGGGGACCTGGGGTTCTGTCCCCACGAAGAGCGTGATCGCCCCGCTGGCGGGGACCAGCTGCTCGGACCATGTCGTCGCGGACGCACCGTTGATGACGTGCTCGCCCACCCGGGCCATCACCTGGCCGCGCGCGAACACCCGCGCCTGCGTCCCCTCGAGCCGGACGAGTGCGAAGTCCGGGAGCCGGGCATGTGAGGATTCGAACAGTGCCGCCAGGATGTCGGCGGCCGGCTGATCGGTCGCGGCTGCGACCCACGCCTTCTCGCACAGCCCGGGGCTGCCTCCCTCCATGACCAGCATCCAGGTTCCGGGCCCCACGATGGCGATCCACTCCCCCGGCTCGAAGCCGGTGGCCAAGGGCGCGGTCATGACCCCTCCCCCTGGCGCGCCGCGTCGGCCCGCGGGCGCTCGATGGTGACGGTGTCCTGCATCGACACGTCCTCGGGGGCGTGCTGGGTGTCGACCACCACGGCGGTGACGTCATCCTTCGTGCCGGCCTCGACGGCAGCGGCCACCAGCGCTTCGGCCGCCTCTTGCGGATCGTGATGCATCATCAGCAACTGCTCGAGCGACCCGACCGACAGTGCTCCGGAGACACCGTCCGAACACAGCAGGAACCGCTCCCCCTCGCTCGGGGTGAGCAGCCAGAAGTCGACCTCCGGCGCCGCGTCGCTGCCCAGCGCGCGGGTAACCACGTTGCGCCGGGTATCGGTGACCGCGTCCTCGGCGGACAACTCATGGGAGTCCACGAGTTCCTGGACCAGACTGTGATCCACGCTGATCTGGGTGAACCCTTCGCGTAGCAGGCGGTAGATCCTCGAATCGCCGATGTTGAACGCCAGCCACAGCTCGCGCGGACCATCCAGAACCAAGGCGACGCCCGCCAACGTCGTCCCCATCCCCATCAACGACGGGTCTCGTTCAGCCTTCGACAGGATGCTCCCGTTCGCGGCATCGATCGCGCGGACCATCGTGTCCGCCGACAACTCCTGCCCGGCCAATGCCTCCAGTTCGGCGACCGCGGCGGCGCTGGCGGTGGCCCCACCCACGTGCCCGCCCATTCCGTCGGCGACAGCAAAGATCGGAGATCGGGCGAAGGCGGCGTCCTCGTTCGTCGCTCGAGCGGGGCCAGGTCGCGACGCGGCACCCCACGCGACCACGGTGCCCAGATCGGTCATCCCCATCCCCTCATTGCAGCGTCCTTCGCCACCGTATTCTACGTGTCGCCCGCATCGCGCCGCGTGGTCATTGAGCCTGACTGCCCACGCACGCCCGCGAACACCCACGCGTCGCCGGACTCGCCGCGAGCGGCTCAGCCACCCGGTACACCCGAGGGCTACCCC
>JAUPKO010000494.1 GCA_030837395.1 Actinomycetota bacterium
ATCAACGGCAACTCCGGCCAGATCGACATGAAGTACAGCATCTTCAACCTCACCGGCTATCTCACCAACACCACCGTCACCCCGAACAAAATCACCACGGATGTCAGTGTCTACATACCTATGAAGGGCACCTACAAGGGATCGGGTTCGCTGACCGGAACCGGCAACGGCAGCTACAGCGGCACTGTCATCGCCAACGGCCAGTCCATCCAGATTTCCGGACTGACGCTCACCCCGGCTTAAGCGCGAACAAGACCGGACCTCGGTCCTCGGTGTTGGCCCCCCGACATTGCTCGGGGGGCCAACACGTGTCCAGGGTCGCGGAAGTTCATTTCGGCGGCCGGTGGAGGTGTACCTTGCACCTCCTGGTCACCGCTCGGAGGGCGAAACATCGCCTTACGTCGCCGGCACGACGCTGATGTTGGCTGGGACGTGTTTGTGCCAAGGGGTCCCCGCCCATTCGTCACGGTCCCGATGGTCGGTCAGAGTATTTGTGGCGATCCCGGCCGTAACCGGTTCGCCGGATGGATCGTCCACAGTTAGGCCGAGGCCATTGGGGAGGGAAAGATGACCGGCCCGCATCGTGTCGGTGACGTCGACCTGAACGTCCACGCTGCCACTTCGGGTCGTGACGTTGACGAGGTCGCCGCTGCTCACGCCCAAGCGATCAGCATCTGCGGCGCTCATGCGCAACCGCCCGTCGGGATCGCGCCGACGCCACTCGGGGTCCCGAATGATGGTGTTGGCGGTGAAGGCCCGCCGCTCCCCTGCGGACAGGACGTAGGGGAAGTCCGGATCGCGGTCCGGGACCGGTCGGTCGGGCAGCGCTGCGACGGCGTCGAGCAGCTCAGGAATGTGCAGCCGGATACGCTCGCGCGGCAGCCGCCGCCACGACTCCTTCTGCTCGTCCTCTGTGATCACCACGCCATGGGAGCCGGACAGGATGGCCTCGAAGAGTTGCTCGCCGGCCGCGAGTCCCTCGCCGTAGCCAGCCTGCTTGACCCCGGCGGGGTCGCTCACGGCGAGCCGGTGGGCAGCTGGCCAGAGCACGGCGGCCGCGGCCGCCCCCTCGGGCAGGGTCGGACCGAGCGTTCGGTATAAAAGCACCGGTGCCAGGCGGCGCATCTTGGAGTCTGCCATCAACGGCAGGAACAGGGCCGCGTACGCGGCTCGACCCTGCTCGGCGGCCGTCCGAAGGGGTGTGTAGTCCTGCTCTGTCAGGGCCCCGGCCGCTTCGACGAGGCGGGCGTGGATCTCGGGCTCGGCGAGCAGCCCCTCGGGTGCAGGCACAACCGGGTGGCGCAGGTGGTGGATGTTGCGTGGGAAGTCGAAGTTGTAGAAGGTGGCCTCGTATTTCTCGAACTGGGTGGGCGCCGGCAGCACATAATCGGCAAGGCGCGCGGTCTCGGTCATGGCGACGTCGATGACCACCAGCAGGTCCAGTGCCTGCAGCGCCTCGCACATGTGCGCGGAGTCGGCCAGGGAGTGCGCAGGGTTGGAGCTCTCCACGAGCATGGCCCGGTACCGGGCGGGATGGTCGGCGAGGATCTCGTCGGCGATGACGTTGCAGGGGACCAGTCCACTGAAGATCGGTGCGCCGACCACCGGGCTGCGCGGCACCTCATCGAAGGGCAGGCCGCGGTCGCGCCCGATGGCGGACAGGTTGGACGGCAAGTACTGGGTACCGGGTTTGGCGAAGTTCCCGGTCAGCAACCAGACCAACTTCTCCACGTAGCTGACCAGCGTGGAGTCGCGGTTCATTTGCACGCCAAGGTCCTCGTAGACGGCGACGGACTCCGCCTGGGCGATCAGCGCGGCTGCGGCGCGCACCTGGGTCTCGTCTACATCGGCGACCGCGCAGTACCGATCCACAGGCACCCGAGCAAGCACCTCCGCGACGGCACCGAACCCCTCGGTGTGGTCCGCGAGCCACTCGTGGTCGACAAAGTCCGATTGCACGAGGACCGCGGCCAAAGCTGTGATCAGGTATAGGTCAGTGCCGGGCCGGACCTGCAGGTGGATATCTGCCAACTCAGCGCTCTCTGTGCGCACGGGGTCGACAACGATCATCGAGCGAGTGGGGTCCTTGGCGATCTCCTTGAGGACGGCTCGTGCGCGTGGGAAGCCGTGGGACTGGTAGGGGTTCTTGCCCAGGAACAGCGCCACATCGCAGTGCTCGAAGTCGGCACGAGTGGAGCGCCCGAGCATCCGAGCATTGACCCAGAACTCGCCGGTCTTCTCCTGGGCCAGTGCGCTCGAGCGGTACCGGGCACCGTAGGCGGCCATGGTCGCCGTTGAGTGCGCCCCACCGAGGTGGTTGCCCTGCCCACCCCCGCCATAGAAGAAGATCGCCTCCCCACCATGGGCGTCTCGGACGTCCATCAGCCGGGCTGCGATCTCCGCGATGGCTGTGCCCCAGTCGATCTCCTCGAAGTCACCAGTAGCCGTGCGCCGCAGCGGCGTGGTCAGTCGCCCCACTTGCCCGTTCTGGTAGTAATCCAGGCGTAAGGCCTTGTTGCATGTGTACCCCTGCGAAGCCGGATGCTGTTCGTCTCCGCGGATCTTGCTGAACGTGCGTCCGTCCTCGCCGAGCAGCACATTGATCCCGCAGTTGCACTCGCAGAGGATGCAGGCAGTCGGCTGCCAGGTTCCGCCGCTGATCATCGTGGCTTTCTCCATCTGCGCGGTTGTCGGTTCGATTCGCATAGCCGGAATTGCGGAAGTCATCGGATGTCCAGGAGCAGGTCGATCTCGGCAGCGACAGCGTCCAGCGCTGCCACGTCGCCACCCGCCCGACACAGGACGATCGCACCCTCGACGGCGGCCACCATCATCGTGGCCAGCCGATCGGCGCGCTCCGCGGCGAAGCCGTCGGACACGAGGACGCCGGTCAGGACCCGGTGCCATCGGTCGAAGATAGCTCGCGCCCCCTCGAGGGCCTGGGGGACATCAGGCCGACTGTCCACCACCACCGCGACCACCCCGCAACCCGCACGGAAGTCGGAGTCGACCAGGAGTCGCTTCCAGAAGCGGACGAACGATGCCACGGCGGCATGGGGATCCCCTTCAGCAAGGGCCTGGTCCAACTTCGCGGAGATGACCTCCCCCGCCTGGTCAAGGCCGGCCAGCAGCACCTCATCGCGACCCCCCGGGAAGTGGTGGTAGACCGAGCCACGAGGGGCACCGCTATCGGCCAGGACCGCGTCGACCGTGACTCCAGCAACACCCCGCGCACCCAGCAGGACCGCCGCGCTTTCGACCATTCGCGCCCGGGTCTCTCCAGTGGGACGTCGCGCGCGCCCCACAACGGCAGACGAATCCGCGCTCCCGACAACACCAATGCTCATATCTACACTATGCCATATGCCATAATACAGATGCATCAGGCATCGCAATCCGATCGACCTCGAGTCACAGCTGAGGCGACACCGTCGGTGCAAGCGCGACTTCCCCGATCTCCCGCTCCAGATCTGTAAGGGCGCGATCGACCAGTTCGCGCGCGCCCGGC
>JAUPKO010000495.1 GCA_030837395.1 Actinomycetota bacterium
GGTTCGCTCGTCCGGGCTCGCGGCCGAGAATGGGTGGTGCAGCCGGAATCAACGCCTCAGTTGCTTATTGTGCGCCCACTCGGCGGGGGTGCTGCTGATGTGGCTGGCGTGCTCATAGGTATTGAACAGGTGGAAGCTGCCTCATTCCCAGCGCCCTCCCCCGACGACCTTGGCGACGATCGCTCGGCGCGGCTGTTGCGGGATGCCTTGCGCGTCGGATTCCGCTCATCAGGTGGACCCTTTCGTTGCCTGGCTGGTATCGCGGTGTCGCCGCGGCCCTACCAACTCGTACCGCTGCTGCTGGCACTTCGTCAGGACACGGTCCGGCTTCTCATCGCCGATGACGTGGGCATAGGCAAGACCATCGAAGCCGGATTGATCGCCTCGGAAATGCTTGCCACGGGTGCGGCCCAGCGGCTCAGCGTGCTGTGTCCACCGAGTTTGGCCGAGCAATGGCGCACTGAACTGGGCGAGAAGTTCGGCCTGGAAGCAGTGCTAGTGCTCCCCGGTACGATCCGGCGCTTGGAAAGAGGTCTCGCCCAGGACGAGTCGGTGTTCGAACGACACCGCGTCACAATCGTCTCCACCGACTTCATCAAGGCTGAGCACCGCCGCAACGACTTCCTGCGTGCGGCCCCGGACCTGGTGATCGTTGACGAGGCCCACACCGTGGCCAGCGACGATTCGGGAAGAGGTAACACCGGACGCAGCCAGCGATACCGCCTGATGCGTGACCTCGCCGCAGCCGAGGATCGTCACATCATCCTTGTGACTGCTACTCCGCACTCGGGAAACGACACCGCGTTCCGGAACCTTATCGGCATCTGCAACCCCGACCTTGTCACCGCCGATCTAGGGTCCGAGGCAGGGCGCGTCCTGTTGGCCGACCACATGGTGCAACGCCGCCGCAAAGATATCCGCTCCTTCCTCGGAGCCGACACCCAGTTTCCCGCTGACCGGGTGACCATGGAGGTCGCCTACCGCCTATCCCCGACACACCGAGCGCTCTTCGACGATGTGGTCGCTTATGCCCGCGGGCAGGTGCAGGACCGCTCTGGGACCAGACTCCAACAGCGCATCCGCTGGTGGTCGGCGCTATCGCTGCTGCGATCGATGGCATCATCCCCGGCCGCTGCGGCGGCGACCCTGTCCACCCGTGCGGCTTCAGTCAGCGCCGCCGACGAGACCGGGGCGAACGCCCTCGGGGCCGCGGAGATCCTTGACCAGATCGAAGACGACAGCCTCGACTCGGCCGACGCCACCCCAGGAGCCATCCCGCACCCAGACGACGCCGGCGGCTCCAGCGAAACCCGACGGCTGAGACATCTGCGGGACTGCGCAGCCGAACTCGCCACGGACCCGGCCAGCGACGCCAAACTCGCACTGCTCACCAAGCATGTAAAGGCCCTCATCAAAGACGGCTACGACCCGATCGTGTTTGCCAGGTTCATCCCGACTGCCCACTACGTCGGTGACCACCTGCGCGCCGCGCTGAAGAGCACCTCCGTGGAGGTGGTCACCGGCGAACTGCCAAGTGAGGAACGTGCCGCCCGCGTCGCGGCTCTCAGTGAGGCCGCAGGTGCCCACGCCAAAGTTCTTGTCGCGACCGACTGCCTGTCTGAGGGCGTCAACCTGCAAGATGCCTTTCAGGCCGTCATCCACTACGACCTGGCCTGGAACCCGACCCGACACGAGCAGCGCGAAGGCCGCGTTGACAGGTTTGGTCAACCGGCAACGACAGTGAAGGCATTGCTGCTCTACGGCGAGGACAACGGAATAGACGGCATCGTGCTGGACGTGTTGCTGCGCAAGCACGAAACGATCCGACGAGACCTAGGCATCAGCGTCCCGGTCCCGCCCCAGTCCGATACCGTGCTCGCCGCGCTACTCGAGGGTGTCTTGTTGCGCGGTCATGACAGCGAGCAACTCACCCTCGACTTCGGAACTGAGACTGCAGCCCAGGTGCTGGACGATGAGTGGCGATCAACCGCAGAACAGGAGGAAAGTGGCCGTCGATCCCGCTTCGCTCACGCCCGTATCCGCCCGCAGGAGGTACAAGACGCCGTCAACGCCGCACGCGTCAGCCTCGGAGCGCCAGCCGACGTGGACTCGTTCACCCATGTAGTACTGTCCGAATGCTCGGCGCTGATCACCTCGACGCCGACCGGTTTCAGCGCCGACATCGGCAACTCGCCTATCGGTCTGGTCGACGCCCTCGGCCGACCTCGGGCACCGATCTCCTTCGTCCGGGACCTTCCCGCACCACGAGGCGCAGCGGTGCTCACCCGCACCGACCCCCGAGTCGCCGCCATCGGCCGCTACACCCTCGACGCGGCCCTCGATCCGGCTCTGCCCGCAGCTGCGCGGCCGGCCCGTCGGTGTGGAGTGATCACCACTTCCGGGGTGGACCGCCCCACGATTGCGCTGCTCGTGCGGTTCCGCACCCACCTGCACCTGCCTGGCCGGACGGGTGCGTCCGCCCACCTCGCCGAAGAGGCCCGCGTGCTCGCATTCACCGGGACACCAACGCAGCCCAACTGGTTGATCCCCGATGAGGTGGAACGACTCCTCATGCTGCGACCAGATGCGAACACCCCACCGGATCTCGCCCGCAACACCATGACTGGAATCCTCCATTCGCTGCCCACCCTGACCCCACACTTGGACGCCTATGCCCAGGCCGTGGCGGACACCCTTCGGGACGACCACATCGCCGTCCGCCAGGCGGCTCGAGGTGAGCGCGCCGGCGCCCTCGGCGTACGTGGGCTGACCGTCACCCCGCAACTCCCCGTCGACGTGCTTGGCGTCTACCTCTACCGGCCCTCGCCCGGCGGTGCACCGTGACCGGGCTCCAGTCCGTCCGCATCGTCGGAGGCATCGTGCCCCCCTCCATGCTGGCGAAACTCCAGGCAGGTGAGGTGGAATCGGCATCATTGACGCCCACGTCGTATCACCTGGCGGGTAACGAGACCCTGCGAGACGCTGCCGCGCGTGCCTGGTCCTACCTGCGCGGCGCATGGACTGCGTGGCGCGCGAT
>JAUPKO010000496.1 GCA_030837395.1 Actinomycetota bacterium
ATCTGCACGGGCCGCAGACCCGGCGGCCGACGCCTTCCGGTGCGGTGGTGGAGTATTCGGGGTCACCGCTGCGGTTCTCCTTCTCCGAGCGCAACCAGCGCAAGAGCGTGACGATTGTCGACCTCGGCGCCACGGGCGCGGCCGTCGCCGATCGGGTCGAGTTACCGCAGCCGCGGGGCATGGCGCAGCTCAGCGGTACCTTCGCGGACTTGCTGCAGGCGGGTGAGGATCCACCCGCCGGGCCGTTCGGGCACCACGTCGAGGACTGGGTCGACATCACCGTCACCGATGAACGTCGCCCGGATGAGATGCGTGCACGGCTGCTGGCAGTCTTCCCGCACATGCTGTCGCACCAACACCTCCCGGACGGTGCGGTGCGGTCTGCGGCGGGTGTGGGGGCGGGGGTGAAGGCGAGCGCAGCCCCCTTGGACGTGATGACCGCCTTCGTGGCAGAGGTCGCCTCGGGCGAGCCGTCGCCGGCGGAGGTCGACGTGCTGCGCGAGGCAGTTGCCGCCGTGTTCGGGGCGGGGGCCTGACATGCGGCTTCACACGCTGCGGCTGCGCGGGGTCGGGCCGTTCAAAGATGAGTTCACCATCGATTTCGACGACCTCGGCGGTCAACGGCTGTTCCTGATCGACGGCGATACCGGCACCGGCAAGTCGACCGTCATCGACGCCATCGTGTTCGCCCTCTTCGGCCGCACAGCAGACGACGACGCGGGGGACCGCATGGTGTCGGACTTCCTGCCGACGCAGTTCACGAAGGCTGATCGGCCCTTCGTCGAGCTCGTTTTCACGGTGGAGTCCGGGGTCTACCAGGTCCGCCGGGAACCCAAGTACACCTACACCAACCGCAACGGCAAGGAGGCGCTGCAGAATCCCACTATCCGGCTGGAGCGGCTGGCCAACGAGACGTCCGAGAATGGTCAGGTGATCTCGACCTCGCTGCAGGAGGGTAATGCCGAGATTCAGCGGGTGGTGCAGCTCAACAGTGGACAATTCCTCGCCACGGTGGTGCTGGCGCAGGGGCAGTTCGCCACCTTCCTGCGCGCCGGTCCGGATCAGCGGCGCGAGATCCTTGAGCGCGTGTTCGGTACCGAGGCCTATCGCCGGGTAGAGCAGGAGCTCAAGGAGCGCAAGTCGGCCGCCACCGGCGAGCGCAATGCTGCGGCGGGCAGGTGCCAGGATGCCGCCGCCCGGTTCCACGAGGTCGCTGAGGTGGATGTCTCAGCCGTCGAATGGCGCGAATCAGCTACGCGTGAGCCGGCTCGGGTGGTGGCGCTGGCCGAGGCACGTGCCGTCGAGGTGGGCGCCGCGGCGCAGGAAGCGACCGCCCAGCGAGACGTGTCGGCGCAGGCGAAGGAGGTGGCCGACAAGGCCCTGGCGGACGTCCAGCAACGGGCGGCGCTCGTGCGCGAGAAGCGCCAACTGTTGGCTGAGCGGGCGACTTTGGCGCAGGCCGAGACGGCGATCGACACCTTGCGGCAAGCCTTGACTGCCCACGCCAAGGCCCGGACCGTCGAGCCCTATCGGGCGGCGCGCGCCAAGGCGGCCAAGGAGGTGGCCAGCACAACCGCTGCCGCTGACCGGTGCTGGCGTGCCCTGGATCCGGTCGAGGCCGCGCTGGCCCAGGAGTCGGACTCCGACGTGGCTGTGAGTGATGCCATAACTGAGCTCGCTGCCGAGGAGGGACGCCTGACTCCCTTGCGGCAGCTCGAACAGAGCCTGCCGACGACGGTAGCTGCGTTGGCGGCGTCCGCCGACAAGGTGGAGTCGCTCGAGTCGGAAGGGGCGGCGACGGCGCGCGCCGCCGCCCAGGTGCCGAGTCGGCTGGTCCAGTTGCGCGAAGACGTGGCTGAGCGAACCGAACTCGCAGCGTCTGCGGACTCACGAGAAGCCCAGATTGGTGTGGTGGCAAGCGGACTGGCGGCCGCCCGGTCCGCGGCCGACGTGGCCGGTCGTCACAATGCGGCCCTGGCGCGCTTGGACGAAGCCACCGCTGCCTTGGATCAGGCCAGGGACGCAGCGCACCGGATTGAGACGGCGTATCACGCCGATATCGCCGGTGTGCTCGCCAAGCAGTTGCAGCCGGGGGAGCCCTGCCCGGTCTGCGGCGGTCTGGAGCACCCCTCACCGACCTCGCCGGCAGCCGACGAGGTAACCCGCAAGGCGGTCTCGGCAGCCCGCGCGACCGTGGACGTTCGACAGGCGGCGGCGGAGATTGCCCGCAGTCAGGTAGAAGCCTTCGCGGGCACTCTGGCGGCGGCACAGGCACTGTCGCAGGGCCGGGAAGTGGCGGCGTGGGAGGCCGACCTGGCCATTGCTGAGGCCGCGCTCGAGGAGGCGCTGCGGGCCCGCCGCGAAGCGGCGGAGTTGACCGAAAGAGTCACCGAGTTGGAGGCCGAACGGACCAGACTCGAGACCAAGGGACACCAACTCGCAGGTTTGATTGCCGCGGTCCGGGCCGAGCACGAGCAGCGCTCGGAGCAGTTGGCCAGGGACCGCGCCGACGTTGCCGCCGCGCGTGCGCAGTTCGACTCCGTGGCCGATCGGGTCGCCGATGTCCATGGCCGCCTCGCGGCGTTGCGGGCCTGGCAGCAGGCGAGGTCTGCCGCCTCGCGCGCGCAGGCGGTGGCGCTGGAGGCCGCGGACGGTCTGTCGTCGGCACTTGCCGAGGCCGGCTTCGCAACCGAGGACGACGTCGCGGCGGCGGTGCTGCCCGCGGGTGAGGAGGGCCGGCACAGGGCGAGCGTGGCGGCGCACGAGAAGCGCTGGGTGCAGATCGAGGGTCGGCTCGAGGCGACCGAGTTGGCGGCCCTCGACGCTGATGAGTCGGTCGACGTCGACGGACCGGCTAGCGTGGCGGCCGCGGCGGCAACGGCGCTGGCGTCGGCGAACGCGGCGGCCACGTTGGCGCAGAAGAAGTCTGCCGTCACCGAGTCGACGCTCAAGGCGCTGCGCACGGCCGCGGACGACCTCATTGCGGTGGCCGGACGCGTCGCGCCGGTCATTCGCATGGCCGACATCGTCAACGGCACAGGTGCCAACAGCCTGAGCATTCCGCTGTCCCAGTACGTCGTGCTGCGACGGTTCCAGGACGTGCTGGAGGCAGCCAACTCGCGGTTGCTGGCGATCTCCGATGGGCGCTACCGACTGGAGCCGGACACCACAGCCCGGCACGGCCAAAAGGTGCGCCGCGGACTGGGTCTGCGGATCGTCGACGAACGGACAGAGCAGGCGCGGGATGTCGCGACACTCTCCGGCGGTGAGACGTTCTACACCTCATTGTCGTTGGCGCTGGGGCTGGCCGATGTCGTTCAACAGGAGGCTGGCGGGGTGCAGATGCGTACGTTGTTCGTCGATGAGGGTTTTGGCAGCCTCGACACTGAGACGTTGGAGGCGGTCATGGCCGTGCTGGGAACGCTGAGCCGGGGCGACCGCATGGTGGGGGTGATCAGCCATGTGACCGAGATGAAGCACAGCATCCCGTTCCGCATCCACGTCCAACGGCCCGACCGTGATGGACCGTCGGTGATCGTGACGCCGAGTTGAGGGAGTCGCGGGAACCGTGTGGGCCACTGAAGGCGACCTCGTACCGGCGATGGTCAGGCCCGGGCCGGATCGCCGATGTGATGTGCTGCCCACCAGACGATGACCGCACCGATCGCTGCTGCCGCGGTTACCACGCCCCAGGCCCACGACCAACCTGCGGTCGTCGCGATCGGCGCGATCAGCAGCGGGCTTAGCAGCAGGCCGAGGGCCACTCCGGTCTGCGCGACGCCACTGGCAGCCGCAGTCGACACCGGAAATCGCCGGGCCATTGACAGTTGCTGGAGCCCGGGCCAGCCCCACCCGAACGCGTTGGCGACCACCAGGCCGACACAATAGGCGGCCGGGTTCCCCACGGCCATGGCGGTCCACCCCAGGGCGCCGACGACTACGAGGGCCGACACGGCCAGCAGCGAGTCGAATCGGCGATGGTCGGCATATGCCCCCGCTCCCACCCGGATCACCAGGCCCGCCAGGCCCCCGATCGCCACCAGGTAGCCGGCTGTGCCCTCGGACAGGCCCACGGACACCCCGCCGACCGTGCCGAACGAACCGATGGACGACGAGGCGATCACCACGAACATGAGGCCCCCTGCCAGCACCCAGAGTGGGCGGATCGCCATGCGCGGAACCGGGCCCTCCTGGCGCGGGTGGGGTGCCGCTGCGTCCGAGGGGATCAGCGGAATCGTGATCAGGGCCAGCGCCGCGGCGATCACGAAGGCGGCCCGCCATCCGATCGTCAATGCAACAGTCGGTACCGCCAGGCCGCCCAGCAGTGTCGCGAGGGGGATGCCGGATTGTTTGATCCCGAATCCGATACCAAACCGCTTGGGCGACAGGTGCGCGGCGATGAGCGCGTTGGCTGCCGGCTGCCCGAGCGCATTGGCGAGCCCGCCGAAAGTCAGCGCCGCCCCGAGGACGACGGGATGGGGGCTTGCCGCGCACAGCGACAGGGCAATGACTTCGCCGGCCGCGGTCGAACGAGTGCGGCGGCGCACGCCCCACCGTCCGTCTCTCCGACCGAGCGGTGCGCTGCTGGCCATCGATGCCAGCGCGAAACAGGTGTTCAACATCGAGTTGGTGGTGGGTCGCAGTCAGAAAGTGCGGGCGATATGCACCGCCATGGCCCCGGTGAGGAACGCGGGCAAGACCCCGACCAGGTTCACCAGCACCGCAGCGATCACCGAACGCCGCGCCGCCGTCACGCCACGACCCTAGTCCCGGGCGTCGGCCACACCCCCGGCGCAGCCGTTGCCCGAGCCGCGACTGGACCTCACACCCGGAAGCGCAACGTCACGGGTGCGTGGTCACTCCACCGCTCGGCGTAGCTGGCGGCTCGACCCACCCTCACGTCCACCACACGCGCGGCCAACCCGGGAGTGGCGTAGGCGTTGTCGATCCGCCAGCCGGTGTCCCGGTCGAAGGCCTGCCCCCGCCACGACCACCACGTGTAGGGTCCATCGACATCACCGGCGAACCGCCGCCCCAGGTCGGTCCAGCCGATGCCCAACCACCGCGAGAGGTACTCCTGCTCAGCCGGCAGGTAGCCGGCCTTGCCGATGTTTCCCTTGGCGTTGCGGATATCTCGCGAGGTATGGGCGATGTTGATGTCGCCGCACAGCAGGGTCGGCACCGATTCTGCGACCAGGGCGGCCATCCGCGCCGTCGCTGCGTCGAGAAACAGGTACTTCTCCTTCTGCCGTGCAGTGCCGGCCTCACCGGAGTGCACATACACGCTGATCAGCCGGACCGGCCCGATCTCGGAGTCGACGCTTGCCTCGATCCAACGACCGCTGGTGATGGCCTCGTCGTCACCCACCCCGATCCGCACGTCGGACAACGGTGACCGACTGACGATCGCCACCCCCGAGCGACCCGCCTGCGCCGACTCCGCATGTGCCAGGTGCACCGGCCCGAGGTCGGCCACAGCCTCGGTCAACTGCGCCGTCGAGGCTCGCACCTCCTGCAGCAGCACCACGTCGTGCGCCCGTTCCGCCAACCATTCGACGCCGCCGCGGCGCTGAGCCGCCCTGATCCCATTGACATTCGCGGAACACACAGTGAGCACCCTTGGCAGGGTAGTAGGTGCGGTAAACGGGCCGCCGCCGTGGCTGAGCCGCGGACGGCGGCCTCACCCACCAGTGACCCTCGTGGCCGCGTCGGCTCAGGCCGAACCGGAGTTGCGCTCCACATCGCGCGAGTGATCCGGCACGTACCGCTGTGTGTCCCGTGGGGGGCGCTGGTAGCCGGTGGACGGCGGGCGCGCCGGCAACTCCAACTGACTCGGCGGCACCAGCGTGTAGGGGATGGTCGTCAGGAAGTGATTGATCATGTTGATCCGGGCGCGGCGCTTGTCGTCACTCTCCACCACGTACCACGGCGCCGGCTCGACGTCGGTGTGCACGAACATCGCGTCCTTGGCCCGTGAGTAGTCCTCCCAGCGGGTGATCGACTCGAAGTCCATCGGCGACAGTTTCCATCGGCGCATCGGGTCGGTCAGGCGGGACTTGAACCGGGCCTCCTGCTCGGCGTCGCTGACGCTGAACCAGTACTTGCGCAGCAGGATGCCCTCCTCCACCAGCATCCGCTCGAAGATCGGCGCCTGCCGCAGGAACCGCTGGTACTCATCCGGGGTGCAGAAGCCCATCACGTGCTCGACGCCGGCACGGTTGTACCAGGAGCGGTCGAGCAGGACGATCTCTCCCGCCGCAGGCAAGTGCGGCACGTAGCGCTGGAAGTACCACTGGGTCTTTTCGCGTTCGGTCGGCGCGGGCAGCGCGGCGATCCTGGCGATGCGGGGGTTGAGATATTGGCTGACCCGCTTGATCGTGCCGCCCTTGCCGGCCGCGTCGCGTCCCTCGAACAGCACGCACAGCTTCAGGTTCTCCTGGCGCACCCACTCCTGCAGCTTCACCAACTCGCGCTGCAGCTGCTGCATGTGCTTCTCGTAGGCGCGCAACGAGA
>JAUPKO010000497.1 GCA_030837395.1 Actinomycetota bacterium
AGTTGAACGCGTAACGGTGGTAGGCGCCCAACGGGTCACCCGTGGCTGAAACCGCCACGCACTCGTAGTTGTCGGCGCCGTTGACCGCGAACTGCGAGATCAGCCACCGGTCGGCCAACTGGTCGTATTGAACGATCGGGTCGCCGTCGTTCTGGTTCTGGCACTCACCGCCGAAGCCACCCCAGAGGGTGTTGTTGTTGACCGGGCCGTACAGCAGGGTGCCGTCCTTGGCGTACACGGCGAACGAGGTATTGACGATCTGCACGTACTCACGGGGCCCCACGTCACCGTTGGTGTCCGGTGGGTAGTACCCATTGGGCTGGGTCATGCCGGCGAAGTTCTCAATCGTGGCCGGCATCGGCCCGGAACTGGGGGCGTCGACCTGCGAAGTGGGCCCAGTCGGCGCCTTCGCGGCCGACCCGCCCTGGGCCTGGAGGCGGGCCTCGGGCGCGGGGCGATTCTCCGGCGCGGCGCCGTCGCGGGCGGCGGGCCGCACGGGCAACTCCCGCAACGGCCGCGAGGTGTCGTGCACGACGGCCGCTCCCACCTCGATTCCGGTGCCGGGTGTGGGCGGCGCGGCTGCCCGAGCCTGCGGAACGACGAGGCCCAGGCACACGATGACAGCCACGACCATGGCGAGCAGGTGAGAACCGGTGATGCGGGTCATCCGAAACGTAGGCACCTGCCGGACACTAACGGAGGCGGCGCGAACGTTGCAGGTCCGTCTACCACCGCACCCCCTTCGACCGACGCATTAGCCGCCGAACACCACTGCGCCCGTGAAGCTGACCATCCACTCAACCCCGAACTTGTCGGTGCAACCGGCAAACCACTGGGCCCACGAGGTGCCGGCCGGTTCCATGTTGACCGTGCCGCCCTCGGCCAGCGCCCCGAAGATCTGTTGGGCCTCCTCGACGCTGTCCGCCTCGACATGCAGCGAGAAATCGTTGCCGGGCTCCAACGCCTGCCCCAACGAGGCCACGAAGTCCGTGCCCATCATCATCGAGCCGTTTGGGAGGGAGAGTGCCATGTTGGCGACCTTGTCCAAGTCCTCCGGCGACAGTTGGGGCATCTCGTCGCCGAAGTCGCGGAACCTGGCGATATCCAGGATCGTGCCGCCGAGTGCGGCCGCATAGAAGTTGAAAGCCTCCTCGGTGGTGCCGGGGAAGTTCAGGTAGGGGGTGAGCGTCTTCATGCGGGCCTCCTGTGACGTCGACGTCGTGGTGTGGCGCCAACATAGCCCTTCACCCGGTCGGTGGCGCGGAATCGTGCTGCGGCGGGGGTGACAAGCCAGCCTGTAAGCCGGATTCTGTCCCGCTTTCGCGGGGGCGACCATCCATCTTCGGACCGTCGTTGCCGACGGCCTCGTGCAACCTACCCGCAGATATCGGACGGGCCGCCCGTCTGCGCAGACCGGAGTGAGCCGGCCCTCTTGGTCTTGCACCGAGTGGGGTTTACCTAGCCACCGCAGTCACCTGCGGCGCTGGTGGTCTCTTACACCACCGTTTCACCCTTACCCCGCGCGCGGCGGGGCGGTTTGCTTTCTGTGGCACTGTCCCGCGGGTCACCCCGGGTGGGCGTTACCCACCACTCTGCCCTGTGGTGTCCGGACTTTCCTCGAGCGCTTGCGCGATCGCGGCCGCCCAGCTGGCTTGTCACCGCTCCAGCCTAGTCGGCGTCGTAAGCGAGGTGGCGCCACCGCCTCCCACGGATGTCAGGAACAGAAGCCCCGGCGCGCAGCCGGGACGACTCGGGCAGTGCTACTTTACTTTCAAACATCTTCAAGTGCTCAAGTCTGCGATGGGGTTCGACATGGGAGTGCCGCTCTACCAAGCAAAAGCCGAGTTCTTCCGCACGCTGGGCCACCCGGCGCGCATTCGGGTGCTTGAGTTGCTGTCCGAGCGCGACCATGCGGTGCACGAACTCCTTGAGCAGATCGACGTCGAGCCGAGCAGCCTGTCCCAGCAGTTGGCAGTCTTGCGCCGCGCCGGCCTGGTGACCCAGCGTCGGGAAGGTGGGACCGTCATATATGCCATCGCCGTCCCGGAGGTCAACGACCTACTTCTCGCGGCCCGCAAGGTGCTGGCCAGCCTGATCACTGACCAACAGTCGCTGGCGAGCGCCTTGACCGAGGGGCCGTAGCTCGATGGCCATCTCAGACATGCTCAGACTCATCCGGCGCACCGGCCGGGTCGCTGAACCGGCAACCACCGTGCCGACCGGCGATGCCCCCGCCGTGCCACCCGAACTGCGCGGCAGTGTGCAGCTGCGACATCTCGATGCCGGCTCGTGCAATGGTTGCGAAATCGAGATCGGCATGGCTTTCGGCCCCACCTACGACGGCGAACGCTACGGCGCGCGCCTGGTGGCCTCCCCCAGGCATGCAGATGGACTGCTCGTCACCGGGGTGGTCACCCAGAACATGGCCTCGGCGGTCCGTCGCACGTACGAGGCGACACCCGGGCCCAAGGTGGTGATTGCGGTGGGGGACTGCGCACGCAATTGCGGCGTGTTCGCCGACGGCTATGGAGTGGTGGGCCCGGTGTCGCACGTCATCCCCGTCGACCTCGAAGTACCGGGCTGCCCGCCTCAGCCAGACGACGTGATCGAGGCGCTACGACAGGTGACGGGTCGCTGATGGGGGCATTGGTCGCGGCCGCTCTGTTCCTCGTCGGTGCCCTCATCGCCGCCTGGGCAGCACCCGCAGCCGTACGATCTGCGCTTGCCGGGGCTGGCGTCGTCGGGTTGGGCCTGACCGGTGCCGCCGTCGGGCTGTCCACCCTCGCCGGGGCCAGTGTCCAGGTGACCGTGGCCACCTCGTTGCCATTGCCGCCCTTGGTGTTCTCTCCCGACCCGCTGGGCGGCTTCTTCATGATCGTCATCGGTCTGGTCGGGGCCGTCTCGGCGGGCTATGGCGTGGGCTACGCACGCTCCGGGCCGGCGGCCTCCCCCACCATGTGGAGCGCCTTCGCACTCCTCGTGTTCGCCCTGCTCGCCGTGGCCGCCAGCGCCGACGCCGTGTCGTTCCTGTTCAGCTGGGAACTCATGGCGCTGACCTCGACCGCCCTTGTCGCCGCCGAGCACCGTCAGCGGGGTGAGGTACGCAGCGCCGGGATCTGGTACGCGGCCATGGCACACCTGAGTTTCCTCTTCCTGCTGCTGGGATTTGCCGTGCTCACCACCGCCGCCGATGGCGCGACCTCCTTCTCGGCACTGGCCCAGGTGGCATCCGACTCGAACGCGGGCCAGTGGGCTTTCGCGCTGCTGGCACTCGGATTCGCCGCCAAAGCCGGCATCGTTCCGCTGCACGTGTGGCTGCCCCGCGCCCACCCGGCGGCGCCCAGCCACGTTTCGGCCCTTATGAGTGCGGCACTGGTCAAGGTCGGCGTCTACGGCATCCTGCTGCTCGTGGTGCGCCTGCTGCCCGGGGGGCCGTCCTGGCAGGGGGTCATGTTGATGGTGCTGGGCGCGGCGTCGGCCCTCTTCGGAGTGCTGCAGGCCTCCGTCGCCAGCGACCTCAAACGCCTGTTGGCCTTCTCCACCACGGAGAATGTCGGCCTCATGGTGCTGGCGGCCGGGGCCGCGAGTCTGCTCACCAGTGCGGGTGCCAGCGACGTCGCCTCGGTTGCCCTGGTCGCCTGCCTACTGCTGGTGGCCTCGCATGCCGCGCTCAAGACCGGCGCCTTCCTCGCTGCCGGCTCGATCCTGCACGCCACCGGCGAGCGGGACCTCGACCGTCTGGGTGGACTGGTGCGCACCATGCCGGTGACCGCCGCGACCTTCGGCATCGCGGCCCTGGCCGCCGCTGCCCTTCCTGTGACCGGCGGCTTCGTGGCCGAATGGTCCCTGCTGCAGGCGCTCATCCACGGTGACGTGCCCGGCAACAGGGTCGTCGCGGTGGCGATGCCGGTAGCGGTGGCCATCGTGGCCCTCACCACCGGCATCGCGTTGATGACGTTCGTGAAGGCCTACGGCATCGCCTTTCTCGCCCGACCCCGCAGTCACCACGCCGCCGATGCCCACGAAGCCGGGTGGGCGATGAGGCTTGCCATGCTGCTGGCTGCGGGGGCCGTGGTGGTGATCGGTTTGCTGCCGGGTCCGGTGGCAACGGCGGCCGCGTCGGCCCTGGACACCCAGGTGGTGGCTGGCACCACCATCGGTGGCCTGACCTTCCTGCCCTTCGATGCCCTGCTCGACCCCGTGGCCCTGACCCTGCTCACCGCTGCCCTGGCTATCGGGATCGTCGGCTGGCAGGCCGTCGCCGCCCACCGCGCACCGCGACGGCAGGTCGACCTCGTGTGGGCCTGTGGCGCCGGCAGTCTCACGCCGCGCATGCAGTACACGGCGACGTCCTACGCCGAGCCCCTCACCCGAGTGTTCGACGACGCCTTGCAGCAAACCCGGGACGTTGAGGTGACCCACGCCGAAGAGTCGGCCTACCTGGTCTCCCGCGTTCGCTTCTCGCAGACAGTCGGCGACGTCTTCGATACCCGGCTGTTCCGGCCGCTCGTGGGGATGATGGAGCGCATCGGCCAGCTGGGTGCGTGGGTGCAGAACGGCAGCATCCACCGCTATCTCCTCTACTCATTCATCGGTCTGATGCTGGTGCTGGCGGTGGCCCGATGACGGGTGGGGCGATTGTGCTGATCGCCCTCCAGGTGGTGGTCATGCTGGCGCTGGCACCGGTGATCGTGGGCGTGATGCGGCAGATCCGGGCGCGGCTGGAGGGCCGGGTCGGAGCCGGGATCTGGCAACCGTGGCGAGACTTGCGCAAACAGTTCCGCAAGGAGCCGTTGTCCGCGGTCGAGACGAGCTGGATGTCGCGCATCGGCCCGGGGGTGCTGATGGCCACCGGTCTGGCCGTGTGCGCCCTCGTACCGCTGATCGGCACCACCACTTTGGCCGCCGTGCCGGATGATCTATTCGTCGTCGTCGGATTGCTGCTGTTGGGCACGGCCGTGCTGGCGCTCATCGGCCTTGATGCGGGGACGGCGTTCGGTGGCATGGGGTCGAGCCGGCACATGACGATCGCAGCTCTGGTGGAGCCCACCGTGCTGCTATCGATCTACGCACTATCGGTGCCTGCCGGCACCACCCAACTCAGCGCCATCGTGTCCAGCCGCTCGGCGCAGGCGGCCACGATCTGGTCGCCCGTGAGCCTGCTGGCCATCGCCGCCCTGACCATCGCCATCATCGCCGAGACCGGGCGATTGCCGGTCGACAACCCCGCCACCCACCTGGAGTTGACCATGGTCCACGAGGCCATGCTGCTGGAGACCTCCGGTCGGGATCTGGCCTGGTTGGAGTGGGGTTCCCAGGTGCGCCTCGGTGCCCTGCTGGGCCTGCTGGCCGCGTTCATCATGCCCTTCGGGCTAGCTGCCGAGGTCGCACCCGGACTGCTGGTCGTCGGCGTGTTGACGATGCTGATCAAGGTGCTGGTGCTGGCCGTCGTGCTCGCCGTCGCCGAAGTCTTCATCGCGAAGATCCGACTGTTCCGGGTGCCCGAACTGCTCGCGGGTTCCTTCGCGCTGGCCTTCGTTGCGGTCACGGCGTCCTACTGGGTGGTGACCGGATGACCCTGAGCCCGGACATGTTCGCCCAACTTGTCAGCTTGTGCGGCGGTGTGTTGCTGCTCACGGCCGTGCTCATCGTGTGGCGCCGGTCGGTGCCGGCAGCGGTGCGTGGCTTGGCCGTGCAAGGGATCGCGGTGGCAGTGTTGGCTGCGGTCATCGGCGTGTTCGAGGGTGAGCCGGAACTGATCGGTATCGCGGCGGTGGTCTTCGGACTCAAAGGCCTGGTAATTCCGTTGGTGCTCGCCCGGGCCGCCGCTGCGAGCCCCAGCACCCGTGACGAGGCGCCCCTCATCAATACCACCGCGGCCCTGTTGTGGGCCGCTGTGCTGACCATGACTGCCTACGTCGTGGCCCAACCGGTGGCGGCGCTCGCCCCCGGTCCGGCGGCCGGCGCACTGCCGGTGGGATTCGCCCTAGTGCTGATCGGCTTCCTGCTGTTGATGATCCGACGCCACGCGCTCGGGCAGGTGACCGGCTTCCTGGTGCTCGACAACGGCATCGCTGCCATCGCCTTCCTGACCGTCGGCGGGGTGCCACTGGTGGTCGAGATCGGAGTCTCCTTGGATGTGCTGTTGATCGTGCTGATCCTCTACGTGGTGACCAATCGCATGGCGACCTCCGGCGTCGTGGACCTCGACGACCTGCGGGAGTTGCACGACTGATGACGACTCTTGCCCTGCTGACCCCACTGCTGCTCAGCCTCTGCGCGGCTCTGCTGGCCACGCTGGCCCGCACCACCGGCCTGTGGCGCTGGGTGCCCCTCGTGTCGTCAATCGGCATCCTGCTCAGTGCCCTCGTGCTCGCCGACATCACCCTCGCCGGTGACCGTCCCACCGCGTTGGCAGGGTTGCTGGCCGCCGACGCGCTGTCGGCCTTCATGCTGCTCGTGATCGGCTGTGTGGGCCTCGTGGCGGCCTGGGCGGGATTCGGTGCCGGCCGCGACTGGACCTACGGTTCGCTGACTGGGGTGTTCCTGGCGGCGATGTCACTGGCTGTCCTCACCGACAACCTGGGCATCCTGCTGGTGGCCGTCGAAGCGACGACCGTCGCCACGGCCTTCCTCGTCGGCCACCAAGGTTCGCGCCGGTCGTTGGAGGCCGCCTGGAAGTACGTCATCCTGGGTTCGACCGGGATCGCCCTGGCCTTCCTGGGCGTCGTCTTGCTCTACACCGCCACCCTCGCCGCCGGTCGGCCGACGCTGTCCTGGCACGACCTCGTCGGTGGCGCGGTCAGCGGCCTCGATCCGGCCCTCGTCCGCCTGGCCGGGGGCCTCATGGTGCTGGGGTTCGCCACGAAGGTGGGGTTGGCTCCCATGCACAGTTGGCTGCCCGATGCCCACAGCCAGGCCCCGGCGCCCGTCTCCGGTCTCATGTCCGGAGTGCTGCTCTCCGTCGCCTTCTACGCCATCCTGCGCGTGCAAGTGGTGGTCGACGCCGTTGTCGGAGCGCAATTCCTGCGCGGGCTCCTGCTGGTCGGAGGCTTGACCTCGATCACCCTTGCCGCCCTGCTGATGATCAGGCAGCGGGATCTCAAGCGCATGCTGGCGTACTCGAGCATCGAGCACATGGGGATCGTCGCGTTGGCCGCGGCCATCGGTGGTCCGCTGGCCATCACTGCAGCCCTGCTGCACGTGTTGGGCCACGGGCTGATCAAGTCCAGCCTGTTCGTCGTCGCCGGCCGGGTCCTCGTAGCTGAGGGAACGTCGAGCATCCCCAGCATCCGCCGGCTCACCGGTCGACGCCCAGATCTGGCGGTGCCCTTGATCATCGGAATGGTTGCGCTGCTGGGGTTGCCGCCCTTCAGCCTCTTCTTCACCGAGGTCGCGATCGGCTTCGCGGGGTTCCAGGCCGGCCTGGGGTGGGCCGTGGTGATCGCCATGGTGCTGCTGGCAGTCCTCTTCGCAGCCATGCTCAGGCTTGGCGCCGGGATGACGCTGGGGCCGGCCGAACCGTCCAGCACCGGAACTGTTCCTCGCGCGGCCCGCCCAGGCAGCGGCCCCCAACTGCCCTTGGCGCTGGCGTTGCTGGCAGCCATCATCATCGGCTTCGCGATCGGGCCCCTGCCTGACCTGCTTCATGCCGCCGAGGCGTCATTGGCGGTGGGGTCATGACAATCGCGCACGAAGTGGTGACCCTGACCGTGGACCGCGACTACTTCCTCGGGGTCCTCGAGTCACTTCTCGGACAAGGCTATTCGCCTGCCCTGGTGGCCGGCCACTGTGCGGGCGACAGCATCCGCATCACCTACGCCCTGGTGCGAGCACGGGACGGCGCACGGATGGAAGTCAATCTGACGACCGCAGCCGAAGGCGGCACCTTTCCCAGTGCAGCCCACCTCAACTATCCGATCGGACGGTTCGAACGCGAGATTCGGGACCTCTACGGAGTGACCCCGGTCGGGCATCCGATGCCCTATCGACTCGTCCGGCATTCCCATTGGCCCCGCGGCTGGTACCCGATGGCCGCGGACTCGTCGCAGATTCAGCCCTTCGACGACGTTGCCGGGGCATATCCGTTCACGCCGGTTGAGGGTGACGGTGTTTACGAGATTCCGGTCGGTCCGGTGCATGCCGGGCTGATCGAACCGGGACATTTCCGGTTCTCGGTCGTGGGCGAGACGATCCTGCGGATGAAAGCCCGGTTGTGGTTCCTGCACCGCGGGGTCGAACGCCTCTTCGTCGGTCGGCGGCCGGCTGGCGGCTTGGAACTGACGGAGCGGATCAGCGGTGACACCGCGGTGGGCCACAGCCTGGCCTACGCGCTGGCCGTGGAGGAAGCCCTCGGTCTGGCGGTGCCGCAAGAGGCGCAACTCACGCGTGCGATGCTGCTGGAACTCGAGCGGGTCTACAACCACGTCGGCGACCTCGGCGCCATGGCCAACGACGTCGGCTTCAGTTTCGTGAACGCGCACGCCCTGCGACTGCGTGAGGACCTCCTACGCCTGAACCAGCGTGTCACCGGACACCGACTGCTGCGCGGCGGCATCAGCATCGGCGGCGCCGCGGTGCGGGACCTGCCCGAGCGGGCGCAACTCGTCGGGATCGCGGCCGAGGTCGATGAACTCGTCGCGATCACCCTGGGCAACTCCACTGTCCGCGATCGCTTCACCGGTACCGCCGTGCTCCATCGCGGCTCGGCAGAGGAAATCGGCACCCTCGGCTATGTCGCCCGTGCTAGCGGCGTATCCCGCGATGCCCGGCACGATCACCCGTTCTGCGAACTGCCGGAGAGTTTTACCGTCACGACCGAAGAAGGTGGTGACGTGCTGGCCCGGTACCGCGTGCGGGTTGGCGAGATCGACGTCTCGTTGCGAATGATCGCGGAGTTGTCGACGGTGTTGTCCGCAGGCGACCGGCAAGCCGCGGGTGGTCCTGCTGCAGCTCTGGCCCTGCCGTCGGCCGGGCCGGGCCACGGCCTGGGCCTGGTGGAGGGATGGCGCGGCCGCCTCGCCCACCGGGTGGAACTCGCATCCGACGGCACGTTGGCAAGGGTCAAGGTTGTGGACCCGTCGTTCTTCAACTGGCCCGCACTGTCCGTCGCCCTGGCCGACACGATCGTGCCGGACTTCCCGCTCGCCAACAAGAGTTTCAACCAGTCCTACGCGGGCAACGACCTGTAGCTGTCGGGGTGCACCTCACTGCTCCTTGACCACCGCGTACCAGACCCGGTCGGACACCGACTCGATCCGCTCCCCCACCGTCAGGCAGTCACGCAAGTGCTCGCGCAGCAGAATCGCCGCGCGGATGTCCGGGTCGGTGAGCAACTCGGCGACGGCCTGGGCATAGCGCTTCTCCATGTGACGGCCGTGTTTGGTCGCGGCATCCGCGGCCTGGGTGGCCGTGGCTGGATCGGCTGGCAGTGCGGCGATCGCGCGCGCCAGCTCCCGCACCCCGGCCAACGCCTCGGTGGCCATGGCGGACGTGGCGGCGACCGGCGCCTGATGCAACAGGTCGGCTTCCCGGATCACGTTCTTGGCCTGATTGAGCACTGAGTCGAGCCGCTCCGACAACTCGAACAGGTCCTCGGCATCGACCGGGGTGGTGAAAGCGGTGCGCAACTGCTGCGACAGGCGCCTGCGGATGTCGTCGGCCGCATGCTCCGCCTTCCGCACGGCCGGGCCCTGCTCGGGAGCGCCAGCGGCCCAGCCGACATAGGCGGTCATTCCCTCCACGGTGACAGCCGCCTGCTGATTCAAAGTGCCCAGGACGTCAGGCGCCTCGGGTAGGAACCAGTGCTTCTTCATGAGATCACCTTCCAGGCCGCCACCAGGGCAGCCGCGATCAGGGCGCAGGCTGGCATGGTCACCAGCCAGGCCAGCAGGATGTCCCGCACTATTCGCCAGCCCACATGTTTGGCATGCCGTGCCGCGCCGATGCCCACCACCGACGAGGACACGACATGGGTGGTGCTCACCGGCGCCCCCACCATCGAGGCAACGCCGATAATCAACGTGCTCGAACCCGAACTGATCAGCCCGTCGACCGGGCGCAACCGGTAGATGGTCCGGCCGATGGTGTGCACGATGCGCCAACCGCCCAGGGCCGTACCCAGGGTGAGGGCGGCACCGCAGAGCAACTTGACCCACAACGGCACCACGAACGCCGGAATGGCGCCGCCGGCCACCAGCGCCAAGGTGAGCACACCCATGGTCTTCTGAGCGTCGTTGGCACCGTGGGTGAACGCGAGCGTCGCCGAGGTGACCCACTCCCCCTGCAGCACCGGACGTCGCACCGCCTTGGTGGCCCGCAGCACCCGACGCCGGGACGCCCGGACCACCAGCCAGGCCACGGCCGCACCGAGCAGCGGGGAGATCGCCAAACCGACCAGCACCCCGACCACCCCCACCGGCCGCAGACCGTCGAAGCCACCCCAGGTGATAGCGCTCACCCCGGCCATCACCAGGCCCGCACCCACGAGGCCGCCGACCAAGGCGTGCGACGAGGAGGACGGCAGGCCCCAATACCACGTCACCAGGTTCCAGGTGACGCCTGCGACGAGGGCACTGAGCAGTACCACGAGGGTCTGGTCCGGGCCCAGGGTGACGATGCCGCCGATGGTGTCGGCTACGGCCGTCGCCACCAGGATCGGCCCTAGCATCGTGAAGACGGTGGCGAGCATGATCGCCGCCGCCGGACGCGCGGCCCTGGTTGCCACGAGCGCCGCGATCGAGTTGGAGGAGTCGTGGAAGCCGTTGGTGACGTCGAAGACCAGCCCGACCACCACTACAGCGATCAGCACAGCCTCCACCCCGTTGTTCTACCACCGCCGGGCAGGAGGCCAGAGTCGCCGCCAGCTCACATATGTCGGTGCCCCCTCCGCTCTCGGCTGCGGAGGGGGCACCGAATGTGTCTGCGGTCGGAGGGGGCAGTTTGACTTCGCCTCACGCGTCCCACGGCAGGTGGCGTGAGGCGGTCGGGTCCGCTGACCCTGCACGTGCCTTGTGTCGCGTTGTCCCGGTGACCCGTCGCCCTACGGCGACCCGACTTCCAGACACCTTCATCATGTGATGTTCGTCACGCCGTCGCAACAGAAGGGGCGATCCTTTGACAATTCTTTGACACTCGGTGATTACGCCTTGACCCAACCCTCACACTCAGTGACCCGAGCCCCCTCACATTCGAGGCCAATCCAACGACTCCAAGCACGATCCGCCATCGGGCCAGAAGCGGACTTCCGCCACCGTTGCCGGTGGTACCTGCACCCGCGACGACTGGGCCAACGGCAGGTGCAGCGCCAGCGCTGTCAGCAGCCGCACGGTTGAGGCATGCCCCACCAGCAGCACGTCCGCCGTTTCACCGGCCATCAGCAAGGCATCGACCAGGGCGCGCGCTGCGACGGCCGAGGCCGCCAGCGAACTCCCGCCGGGCGCCGGAAGTTCGGGGTCGCGCCACCAGCGGGCGAAGTACTCAGGGTCGTCGGCGCGTGCCTGGGCCGGTGAGCGCCCCTCCCATCGGCCGAAGTCGACCTCGGCCAAGGCAGGTTCCCCCGCGGCGATCGACTGGTACCCCATGAGCTCGGCGGTCTGCCGTGCTCGCCGGGCGGGCGAGGCGAGGTGCGCCGTCGGTGGCCCGATGGTGGCCACTCGTCCGCGCGCCCATTGCGCCTGCGCCCGGCCCGCGTCGGCGAGCGGCGGGTCCGCGGCGTGCGCACCGCTGCCGTTGAATACCCGGTTCGTCAATTCGGTGGCGCCATGGCGCACCACGACGAGTCGGATTCCGGCCGTCACGGGGCGCGGTCGATGACCGTCGTCGGGCCGGCGTCGAGGACCTCGTTGACGAGGGCGTCCGCGGCCTGGTTGGCCGACCGCGGCACCCAGTGGAAGGTGACCAGTTCCGGCCGGTAGGCGCTGCGCACCCGCGCCGCCAGCGACTTCATATCAGGATGTTTGATCCGCCACCGACCGGACATCTGCTCCACGACGAGCCTGGAGTCCATCCGCACCTCGACCAGGGCGTCCGAATCCGCAACGTGCGCGGCAATCCACTCCAGCGCCGCCACGACGCTGCGGTACTCGGCCACGTTGTTGGTCGCGGTCCCGATGGCCGCGGCCAACTCCCGCACAGGCACGCCGTCGGCGAAAACAACGGCCCCGTAGGCGGCGGGCCCGGGGTTGCCGCGTGACCCGCCATCGGCCTCCACCGCGAACCGGGCCGTCACCGGCCCACCCCCGGCGCAAGCATCACAGGCCGGACTCCTCGGTCCGGATCATGATGGCGCGGCACTCGGGGCACCGCAGCACGTCATCGGCCGGCGCCGCGCGGATCGCGTCCAGGTCCACCCGGGACAGTTCCATCTGGCAGGACTCGCAACGGCCGTACCGCACAAGCCCGGCGGCGATTCCGACACCGCCGGAACGAATTCGCTCGTAGCTGGCCAAGAGGTCCGCCGGCACCCGGGCGACAAGGTCAGCACGATCAGCCAGCAGCGCCTCCCGCTCAGTCGCCAGTGCGGCGAGGGCACCATCGCGAGCGGCCACCGCCTCGGCTCGGGCGGCCTCGCCTGCCTCGATCGCAGCCGCTATCGCCGCGAGTTCGGCCTCGGCCACCTCCAACTGCTCCATGACCTCCAACTCGGCATCTTCGAGTTCAGCCTGCCGCTTGGCCAGCGAGACGACCTCGTGCTCCAGGTCCGAGAGTTGCCGCGACGACGACACGTTGCCCGACGCCAGCAGGGCCCGGTCCCGATCCGCACGTGCCCGCACCGAGCTTACGTCGCCCTCGGCTCGGGCCACTTGCCGCGACAGGTCCGACACGACGGTCCTGGCCCGCACGGCACGGTCGGCGTCGGCGTCCGCGGCGCGCTGCAACTCCGCCACCGTGGCCCGCTCGGGCAGGGTGGCGTCACGGTGGCGGTTGCGGTCCAGCGAGGTATCGACGGCCTGCAGGTCCAGCAGTAACCGCTGCACTTCGGGGTCAGCCTTCACTCACACACTCCTCACGTGCATTGTCCACGGGTCCGTGGGGATCCTTGAGACGGTGATGTCCACCGTAGCCGCATCGACGCCGGCAACCGCCGCCACGGCCGCGGGCAGAGCCTCTGCGACTTGCGGGCACCACGGCCATTCGCTGGCCCAATGCGCGACGTCCAGCAGCGCGCAGCCACCATCGGCCAGGTGGTCGCTCACGCGGTGGTGGCGCAGGTCCGCGGTGACGTAG
>JAUPKO010000498.1 GCA_030837395.1 Actinomycetota bacterium
CCGTATTGCTACTCCGAAATGCCAGTTCCACGTCGCGGAGTTGCTCCAGGACGGACGTACCTGCGATCCTCACGCGGAGTGCGCTGTCCCCACCCGGGGCCCGGCGGCGGATGTAGTCCAGCGCTGGGTCCGGCCTTTCAGCGAACAGGAGTGCCCCAGCATTCGTCAGCAAGCCGTCTTGGTGCACGGCTCCCAGTCGCCGTAGGAAGTCCGCGTCAGAGGCAGCACCGAGTTGACTGTCGTCACTGCCCCGTCGAAGGAACTCGCGACCGCATTCCAAAGCCGCCGCGCGGACGGACGAGACCGGGATGCCTGAGGATTCCGCGGACCAGTCCAGCCGCGGTTGCTGGATCTTGCGGGTCCACGAGGCTAAGTCGTAATCGACGCACATCCGACCGACCCGGGTCTTGATGGCACCCTTGTAGGGAATCGCCTCGACGGCAGCCGGCACGCGTAGGACCAGGAGTCGGTGTGAGAGTACGTGCATCTCGCGTACGTCGACGATGAGTCGGCGTTGGAGCATTTCGTAGATGCGCTGCCGCAGCCAGTCGACCTCAAGCGATGTGCCGATGAGCTGACCATCGTCGGCCACCCCGAGCACAACAGCGCCTCCTCCGCCGTTGGACATGCAGGAGGCCGCGCCGGCAAGCATGGCGGCAGTGGCCTTCACATCGGCTCCTTCCGAGGTGACTTCGCCCACCTCGTCACGTCGCCCTGGCTCCTCCTTGAAATCGAGTCGCTGCGATTCGCAGGCGTCGGCTGTCTCGCCGGCAAGAATCCGGACCAGGGCCGCACTCACCTCTTCTTCGATGGGGTCTGGCTGAAAGTAGTCAGGCATTGCTCCCCGCTCCCAAGGGTAGATACTTTCGTGACAATAGTATCTACCACGCCTCCGACTTGCCGGAAGGTAGAGCCTTTCGGGCATGGTGCTGACCACGGTGTTCGCGTACCCCGGAGTTGTCTTGCCTCGCCACTCGTATTGCCCCACAGGCACTGGTGAGCATCACTCCGGGGGACGTCAACAGCGTGCGCCGTCGGAGGTGGCGCCCCAGCGCGGATTGGCGAGCGTGACCACTCGGGCGGGTGGGCACCTCGGCAACTGCGCGATTCAGAGAGCCCATGACGGCCATGCCCCTGGTCCAGGCGGCCTCATGCGCGTTCCTGTGACCCCTTCAGCCAACTGAACCGCCCCGAAGGGCTCCCTGAAACCCGCAAGTCGTCCAGAGCCCGGTTCGCACCGGGCCGGAGGGATCATGGAATCCCGCAGCTGAGCCGGCGGCGGTGTCGCCGCGAGGCCTGCGATCACCTCCAACGCGTGACCCCTGAGGCGTATTCAAGGTGGACAGTCCGGACTCGCACCACCAGGGTGGCGGACACGGCGGTGGGACATATCGGGCCGTTGGAATCGTCCACAGCCTCCACCAACACCGTTGACACCAACATGCCGACTCGGCACTGTGGGTACGTCGCGCCCTGGCGTCGAACTACGATTCATTGGAGGGAGGTCGCGTGGATTACTCAAGCCCACCTGTTCGGGAAGTTGCGTTTGGTTTCGAGTTTGATCCCTCGACTGCCCTTGACGGGTGGCGACTCATCACGCTCCAGGACACCTGGGGATCGGACTTCCCCGAGCGAAGGATCCTCCCGGCGAAGCCTCGAGCGGTCCCACTTGATTTCGCCGTGGATCCTGCCCCGCAAGATGTCGACCTGCCCCTTCTTGTCTGGGCATCCAACCCCGCGAGCGGACTCCTGCTGCAGTCTCAGCGGGACCGGTTCTTCCTCAATTGGAGGGCGGTGGAGCCCAGCTCCGACTACCCGGGCTTCTTAGCTTTGATGCCGACCTTCACCCGCCGGTGGGCGCAGGTGCGCGAACACTGCCTGACGGCCGGTTCCCCGCCGCCGTCCCCCAGCGTTGCCGAGTTCACCTATGTCAACGTGCTCGATGGTGTCGACACAGCTCGGCCCACTTTCTCGCTGACATTCCACGCCGAACCTTCGCTGCCTGGCCGCAACACCGTGGCAAATCTGCAGGTTCACCAGGAACTCGATGAGGTTGGCGACGGGGGTTCGCTGACCGTCAACGCATTCGGGGGAGGCGACGGCGCACCCCTGACGTTGATCATCTGCACCCGACTGCGGGTCGGAGTCGGAGCCGATCCACTTGCGCGCCTCGCGGAAGCCCACGCCGTGAGCCGCCAAGCCTTTGACCACGTCACGACGGCCGAGGCCAAAAGGGAATGGGGGCTGCGATGATGATCAGGCTTCAAGAGGTGGAGAGCGCCACCGGGTCGTTGACAATCGACCCCCTGACTCGGGTCGTTTCGCGAGGGGCCCCTTCCGTGGCGCGGCGGCCCGGCATCCCCGACAGTCTGACGTCGTTTGGGACCGCGGTTCCGATGAGTTCCCGCACCCTCAACGCCGCCGCCCGCGGACAACTCGACAACATCCTGGAATCCGAGCCTCAGCAACTGCACAAGTCAGGCCGCAACCGACTGCTGCGCCTGCTCGACCTGCTGATGGTCTCCGGCATGCCATACCCGCAGGTCAAGCCGAACCCACTGGGTGGGGTGGAGGTTAACTGGCTGGTCGGAGGTTGTTTTGCAGGATTGGCGGTTGATTCCCACGGAGCCTGGATCATGTGGGCCTTGGACGACGACGGACGCGAGTTGATCGAGGTCGCAGGTGAGTCGCGTGATGATCCGGCACCCGGCGAACTGGTCGAGATGCAGCGAATCCTCGAGGTTATGGGCCGCCGCGCGGCCTTCTGGCCCGTCTCAGCCCGGTAGTGCACAATGAGGCCGCCGGCGATCGACGACGCGGAACTGGTGCTCCGTCGCTATGACCCAGCTGATCCGCACCACTGCGTGGTGGACCAGATGACTGGACGCGCGCGTGTGACCGCCGCGGCCTTCACCTTCAAGGAGGCACAGCCAGCCGAGAGGGAATTCGGTCACCTACTGGCGTCGTGCAATCGCGACGTGGTTCTTGCCTCGATGGGCGTCAGTCGCCAGTCGGTTATCAGGCCACCCCACTGGCGTCTGGCAGGAGCCGTTGTACGCGACATCTGCGCGGTCGTGATGATCACAGACTCCGAGCCTTGCTTCGAGGTGTTCGCTAACCCGCTGCGCCAGGGATGCGCTGATCAGACCGCGGAGGAGGCCTCCCACGCGCTCATCTCGCTTGTCCGTTCGGAGCTCTCGAGGAACAAGCAGCGGCGGCTGGTGTCGGACATGGCTCGCCGGTTCACCCCGATGATGTGAGAGTCCGTGCGGAAGTTGGCCATCCACGCACCTGCCACAACCACCCGCAGGCCGATCAGGACTCTGCCCGGCCCGGGCGCCACCGGAGGGGGTGTGCGTGCCGACCCTGGCCGCCGAGGCGGGCAGTCAAGGGGAGCCTCGTGCTGTTCACTCCGGCCCTCCGATGCGCGGGTGCAGGGCTGGTGTTCGAGGAGAACTGCCCGGATGTGTGGACCACGACGGTGGTGGACATCGGGGGGCCGCTGACCGAATACAGGATCGCAGCTGCGATCGGCGGCGGTGTCGGACAAGCCAAGGGTCGACGTGCGACGGATGTCGCCTGCGACTAATGCGTCGACCGTGCGAATCTTCATTCACGCTCGCTGTGCGAGTGGCCTCGTCAAGGACGACCTGCGGCGTGGAGGCGGATCGGCCGCTGCGAATGCGCTGTGCCGTTGGCTCAAAGGGGTCACGGAATCCCGCAACAGACCAGTCGCTGGCCATTGCGCTACTCTGAGACGTTGATTCAACGCCTCACATTATTGGAGGACTCCATGGCGACGATCCGTGCAATTGAACCGCGCAACACATACTCGCCGATCGCCACATTCGTCTCATGGCGGGTGGTCGCTTGCGCGTTTGATCCCACAGCCGCGCCCACGGAGGCCAAGATCCAAACCCTGCGAAGGAATCGGGTCATCACCAAGGGCGTCACTAGTCCGCTTCGGACACGGACAGGCCTCAAGGGCACCACGAGTAGGTACTCGTCACTCAACGTGTGGCTCGCTGCAGCCTTTCGGCGAGGCGGTCGCGCGAGGCTGGATGAAGTACTTGCCAAGACCCGGAGTAGCCTCCTCCGCGCTGCGGACCGGTTGGAGGTTGACTCGTCGGGCCCCGCCGCCGGAACCGCGGACATCCTGTCGGACGTCGAAGGCGACATTGCTGAACTGCGCAGGCAGTTGCACATCTCCACGCGCCCAGCACGTTGGTCCTTCACGGAGGGGCGCTCCGCTGTGATCGTGGATGGCCTGGGCGCGGAACACCGGATCCCGGTCGACTCGCCACTGCTGGCCGATAGCAGTCTGGGAGATCCCGTCGTTGTTGTCGATGAGGAGACGGACATCGGTGTGACTCTTCGCTATGTGCTGCCCGGTCCGGAGCCTGCGCCGGCCACGGGTTCACCCGAGCTGAGCGCCAAGGCCATCGAGTATCTGTCCCCTCTGCTCAGAGCCAATGATGACGGTGCCAACGCGGCGTTCTACGAGTCCCTTCTGGCCAGCGATACGTGAGGGCGATCAACGTCCTGTGGCGACTCGACTGGCGGTACGTCGTGGGGGTTGTCGCCGAAACGACGGCACACCCACACACGAGCCGGCTCCTGGCCCAGGGAACTGTGATCGCGGCATTCATCCATGTGGACAGCCGCGCAGCTGCGACAACGCGATCGACGTACCCGATGCGCGATTTGGTGGTCGCTGGCGTAGGAATCGCCACCCCACGGCGACCTGAACCTTAGGAAGATCGGACCGCTTCCGGCGCCCAGCCCCGGGAGTGGTTGGACGGCTGGTTGTAGCGGGAGGCGGGGCCCCGTGGGCATCATCCACAGGCGGGTCCGTCCTTCCGCGCCTCCACGCGAGATTTGCGTAGGCTGTCGGTATGTCGAGTCGGCCCCTGCCAGGCGTGGAATTCGCGACGCCGCCTGTGCGGGAAGTGGCCATGGGGTTCGAGTACGAGCCGATCGCAGGCATGGGCACGCGTGAACTGGTCCATCTGCAAGACGCCTGGCAGGGTGAGTTCGTCGAATTCAGCGAGCAAGTGGCACCTTCAGACCCACTGCACGCCGGCCAAGCTCACGGTTGGTCGCCGGTGCAGGCTCTTCGGCTCTGGGCCGCCCAGCCATCGAGCGGCAGGCTCCTGCAACTGCAGTCAGACCGCATCTTCCTCAACTGGGCGTCCGTCGGCGGTGGTGCCCCGTACCCGAGGTACGCGAACCTTCGGGTTGAGTTCGCAACCAAGTGGGCGCAGCAGAGTCAGCGTCTCCAGGACTTGGGGCTTGCCTCCCCGGCACCTCTCGTCGCGGAGTTCACCTACGTGAACCAGATTTCACCAGATGAGGACTTGGTCTGGACAGACGCCCTTCACATTGCCACGGCAGAGGAGGTGCCGCTGCCGGGTGCCGCCGGGGTTATGCAGTTCCACATGATTCGCACATTCGAGGGAGCCGGCAACGACGAAGCTGCTGGCGAGATCGTCGTGAACGCAAGGCAAGGCCCCACATCGGAGCCGGCCATGATGGTCATCGTCGCGCGCATGCAGGTGGGCGACGGCATGGACCCCTTCACAGCCCTCGACCGAGCACACGCGGAGGGGAGTCGGATGTTCGCCGCCTTGACCACACGGGCAGCTCACGAACGATGGGGGATGAAGGCATGACCGCGGTGTTCGCGCATGACGCGGCCGAGCTCGCGCTGACCGATGGGCGAACGGCCGAGTGGGTGCCGAGTTCAACAACCACAACGAGGTCACCGCACGGCCTCCTAGGGCAGGTGGAAGCTGGGCTTGACTCGCCTCGATGGTCGGTGATGACACCCAACTCGTCGACAGTCGAGGGTTCGTCGGGTCCGCCGGGGCCGCCGTCCGGGTCCACGCGGGTGCTTCCGGTGGTCGAATATGTTGAGCGCTGCTTGCTGGCCGCGACCCCTGGCGGGGTTCGGCTTGCCGGGACGATGGAATCTACTCGGGTGGGAGTGATCGACTTCGTCGAGGCAGTCTCAGCGGCGTCGACGATCTTCCCCAGCGTGGCTTTCGATGACGACGTTGTCGTGGCGGAGTGGTTGGCGTCACCGCACCACCTGACCGTGGAGTTCGACTCGCATGGGCCGCTCACCCTGGGCTATTTCGTCGACTCCGAACTGGAGACATGGCTTGACGACTCGTCGCAGATGAGGTCTGCGGCTGAGCCCATTCTTCGGGCCATGACCGCCTACGTGCGTGATAGCAATCCTTACTGGCGCTCCCACATCCGGACGCCGTAGGGGGCGCCCGTGTTCGACGACCCGAGTGTGGCCGACGAGGAGGTGGCGTATCGCAGGGTCCCTCGGGCGCCGAACCACCGAACCTTCGACCTGACGGCGAAGCGTTGTCGGCCCAGCACTGCCTGCTTCAGCCGAAGCCGGCACGAAGTTTCGGTGCACCTCCGAGGGCTGATGCCGCCCAGTCGCCTGCCACCTGCGACCTATCCCAACACCCCGCAGGATGGCATCGCCGCATTCCGTGCCGAGGTGCCCCGACGCAAGGGCGGCGGGATCGTCATTGTCGACGATCCAGATGAGGCTGACCCGGTGTTGCGTAGCGCTCACGCGGAGGTTCGGCCGGGTGAGGACTCGAAGCGGCGGTGGGCGGAGATCCGGGAACTCATCATCAGTGAATCGTGGTGGGCCAAGCCCGTCGGGGCGCCATGTGCGAGCACACAGTGCACGTTGTGCGCGAGCCTCAGTCAAGGGCCGGGCGTGTAGGCGTGCCCGTCCTACTTTCGCGGGCAGTGGGAATCCGCCTCCGCCCGTGCGGGGTGACGCCAGCGGGCTCACCCCATGTTGCGGTTGACGGATGTCGAGTCACAGCGCCAGCAGCTGCGCAGGCACGCCAACCGAACTGGCCGCCAGTTGACCACATGCGGGCCTTCTCCACACCCGAACTGCTACCAGTTGATCACATATCGGTACCGGCATATCATGGTGTATGCGCACGCCCGAGCTCATCCGCCACGCCCGCCTGGATGCTGGCCTGACCCAACTTGAGTTGGGCGCGCGCGCGGGTACTTCGCAGGCGGCGGTGGCTCGGTATGAGGCCGGTGCGGTGTCACCATCGGTTGCCACGCTTGAGCGGTTGCTACGGGCGGCTGGCGTGTCGTTGGTCCTGGGCACGCGCCCCGCGCCCCCGTCGGACCTGTCGAGCCGTCGCGCCGCCAAGCTGCGCAGGCATCGCATGGACATTCTCGACCGTGCGCGGTCGATCGGTGCTATGGACGTGCGGGTGTTCGGTTCGGTCGCGCGGGGTGACGATGACGATGACAGCGACATCGACCTGTTGGTGTCGTTTGATGCCACGGGAGGCGAGGGGTTGCGGCCCATCATCCGCTTGAAGTCCGAGCTGGAGGCGCTCCTTGAGGAGAGGATTGACGTCGTGCCGGTGGAGATGCTGCACGGTGAGGTCGCCGAGGTCGCCCGCCGGGAGGCGGTGCCGCTGTGACGCGCGGAGTTGAGGCACGAATACGCGACATCCTCGCGCACCAGTACTCCAGAGTGCAGGCCACAACCGTCCGGGACACCCTCGACAGTCCTCTGGACGATTTGGTGCAGGCCTGTGAGCAGTACCTGAACGGCGAGCATGGTCGTTGATGGTTCTGGTGTTGGGTGACCGACGCGGCGATGCCGGGGCGGTCCACCGTCGCAAGGTCTACCTGTAGCGCCAGCCCACCGCGTCCTAGCCGCAAGTGCACACCTGTGTGACACAAACACCCCAAATCGGGCCGGAATCGGCCCCGGAATATCACACAGGTGTCCACTTGCGATCGGGCGGCGGCGGGGAGGTGTCCGGGCTGCTGTGCGAAGGACGGGTGGCGGCCGGGCTACCCCGCCGCGCGACGGATGTCCGTGCGGC
>JAUPKO010000499.1 GCA_030837395.1 Actinomycetota bacterium
AGGGTCGGCGGCGAGAAGGGTGAACACGTCCACCGGTGTCGATGCGTGCCCTGCGACTTGATAGCGGGCGTCCACGCTGTTATGGGCCGCTAACCGTCGCAGGATGTCCGCGGGGATGCATTTGGCTCCCAACGCCTCGTCGTGGAGTTCGTTGCTTTCGTGCTGCTCGAGGATCACGCGAGCGTCGTAGGGGGTCGAAGGATTGTCGGCTAAGGCCCAAGCCACGTTGTAGTCGTCGTCGTCGAGCAGATTCGTCAATATACTGCCGGGTGTTCGGGGGTTGCCAGCAACCCCCGCGCGCACCTCTGACCGGGGATCTGCGGCCAACCGCGCCAACGCGTCCGGCGGAAGATACACATTACCGGCGACCTGTTGTCGGACCTCCACGTCAGCGTCCGTCGCCAGGACCTGTAGGGACGCGGTTGGGGTGCGTCTTGTAGCCGCGACTGCTGCGCGTACCAGCGTGTCGGGGTCGTGCGCCAACTCGGGCAACACGGCGGCGGGCGTCGACGGGTCAGCCGCAACGCCAACACGCATCGCGGGGTCGGAGTCGCGGCTGAGCGCTACCAGCACGTCTGCACGACTGCTCGCCGTCGACACCACGGGCGCGCGACTCGGAGCCTCACTCTGGCCTGCATCCGCTGAGAGGGCGGTATGAAGACCCGTTCCCTCGGGCAACGCCGCAGTTCCGCACTCAGAGCAGAAGCGACGCGCCCCGGTCAAGGCTGCGCCGCACTCGGAACAGAAACTCGCCACTCGTCACCCCCGTCAGCAGTTGAACGAACTCCACCGTAGCAACACCGCGTGACACTGCGCCTGACTCGACAAACGCGCCACGACGCAAGCCTTCAGGGCTTCACCGCGCCAGATGAAGGTGGGCTAGGAAGCATCTCGAGGGGTATCTGCCGTGGGGGAGCAAGGTCAGGGCACCCGCTTCGGGGCACCTGCCCTCGGCTGCCGTTGGGGTGCCCGGGGCGGCGGGAAACCGGCCGTCCAGGACAGCAGGTTGTCCTGGACATGCCAGGCGGGATGCTGCGAGAGTTGGCCCGTCTAGATGTGAGGTCAGGCGTTGTCGCGGGGAAAATCCGCGACCTCCCTGCAGGTGCCTGGGCCACTTGTCAATGACGCCGATCAACGTGTCGTCTTGTTGGCTGGGGTGCGCATCACGTCACACTGACGGCCGGGGATGGGCCCCGCCGGAGGAGGTTCTGGTGTTGGCCAAGTTCTGTTCGCACTGCGGGGCCCCCTTGGTCGTGGGAGGACGGTTCTGTTCTGAGTGCGGAACCGCAACGGGGATCGATTCACCTGCGGCATCCGTGACGATGATCCCACCTGTCTTGGCGGGCGACCCCGTCGCCGAGGCGGCCCGACTGATAGGAATCGGACGCCGCAATGAAGGCACGCAGATCCTCGAACGCGCGGCGGATCAGGGATTGGCTGCTGCGGCCTACGAACTGGGGCGTTTCTACCACCAGGACGTCGAAGACATCGGCCTCGCAATTCGCTACTACCGCAGAGCCGTTGAGCTGGGCGATGACCGGGCCTTGAACAACTTGGGGGTGATCCTGAAGAACCGCGGCGACATTGCCGGTGCACGGGCGTTGCTCGAGAGGGGTGCCGCTCTGGGCGACCCTTTTGCGATGTGCAACCTGGGAAACCTGTTCTACCAAATCGACGATGTTGCCTCCGCCCGCCGATGGTGGACCGAGGCCGCCGACCACGGCAGTGAGGATGCGAAACGTGTCCTGGGGGAACTTGCAGCAGACGAGCAGGCCCCTTCAGGTGGCGGCACCCTCACGATCCGGTGCCCTTGGTGCGGGCAGAGGCGACCGGCGTTCTCCGACGCGTGCCCGACGTGCGGTGCGGTCTTCTAGTCGAGACCCTTCGCAACACCCGTGACGTGCAGCCATCGACCGCGGACCCTGAGCGCAGCAGGCAGCAATCCATGGCAACAAGTCCCCTGGGATGGGGGCTTCGTTCCGACGGTGCCTCCGACCCGAACCAGCTACACCGTGTCGGGAAGCGTCGCCGGATCTCTCGCCCCGCTCACTGCGCGGCATCAGTCCAGTTGGCGCCGTCCCAGTAGCGGTGGTGATGGGGAACGTGCGGATCTGGATACCAGCCGGGCGCCGGAAGGGCCGCCGTCGCAAGCAGTTCCTCGGTTGTCGCTGGGTTGGCCCGAGCCTTCTCTCTGACATCTGGATCTGGGTCGTCCGCGAGACGCCGCAGGGCATCCGGTGGCGTGTTGGCGTTGAAGGCAGCGTATTCGCGAACGAGTTCTTCGGGATCGGTCGCGAGGGTCCGAAGTTGGCTGGCCGGGCAGGCCGAGTTGCCCGCGACGCGGAAACGCACGGACCACTCGGGGTCGGCTGCGAGGAGGACGATCATGTCCAGGGGCGTGCTCTTGTTGCGTCCAACGAGACCGCGCACCTCCTCGTCCGGGTCCGTGGCCAACTCCCGCAGCACCAGCGGGGACATCGAGGGCCACCACGCAAGTTTGCGTTGCGCGTCGCGCGGTGTGTTCGGATTGCCGGCGACGGCCGAGTTCACGCTGGCGTCGTCGTCGGCAAGGGTGGCCAGCGTTTCAGGTGGTGTCGACGGGTTGGTTGCCGCACCTTCGCGCACCCACATTTCCGGGTCGGTCGCTAATTGACGGAGGATGTCTACCGGTGTTCCGGGATGAGTGGCAACCTTCGTTCGGATGTCCTCGTCGGGATCGCGGGCGAGCGTCCGCAGAATGTCCGGCGGCAGGGTGGGCACATAGAGGAGGGCTTCTCGCACGTCAGTTGCAGGGTCGGCGGTGAGTTCTCGGAGCGCATCCACTGGCGTTCCCGGATTGCCCGCCACCTCCTTGCGGATGTCCTCGTCGGAGTGGGATCTGAGTTCTCGAAGCGCATCTGGCGGGGTGGATGGATTCCCTGCAACGAGTTGGAGGTGATCTTCAGCGAGACCGGCCAGGGCATCTGGTGGCGCCCCAGGGTTTCCGGCGACGGCTGCGCAGATGTCTTCGTCAGTGCTCGTGGCGAGCGACCGAAGGACCGCGGCCGGGGTTGCGGTGTTGGCGGCGACAAGTAGAGGTTCCGCTTCCGCGAGATTGGCCAGAACGTCGGCCGGTGCCGCGGGGTTGGCCGCTACCGTGCGTGCCACCTGCTGGCTTCCCGTGGCCGCGAAATGCGCCAGTATCTCGGCGGGTGTGTGCGGATGGCCGGCCAGATGCAGCCGCACCGCGAGGTCAGGATCCCAGGAAAGGAACCGCAGTGTTTCCGCATCGGCGCGGGGATTGCCTGCGGCCCAGCGGCGCACCATGAGGACGCGATCTCGTGCGAGCGCGGAGATGACCGCCGGTGGTGTACCGGGGTTGCCCGCGACGAGGCAGCGTTGCGAATCGAAGGGTTCCGTTGCCAGGGACGCGAGTGTGGCAGGGTCCAGAGTGCCGCCGTTGGCGTGCAACGCCATTTCCACATAGTTGGGGGAGTTCCCGTTTCCGATGATTCGCTCTCGCACCTCTGGGTCAGGGTCGGCCGCCTGTGCGCGAAGGATTCCGGGTGGGGTCGTCTCGTTCTTCGCCACCTCGATGCGGACGCCACTGTCCATGTCGGCGGCCAAGGCGGCTAGCACCTCCTGGGGGCAGGTGTTATTGGCTGCGATTGATCGTCGAACCTCGCGCTGCGAGTCCGCCGCAAGGCGGCCAACCAACCTTGGTCCAAGGTCGGGTCGCCCCGCGACTGAGGCGCGCACATCGGGATTCACGTCGGCTGCCAGGCGGTCTAGGAGTTCGGACCCAGCGAGGATGTTTCGCGCAATAGCACAGCGGACCGACGCGTCGGTGTCGTGGCCGAGTCTGGTCAATGCCTCGGGCTGAAGGTCGTCCCTCAACGCCACGGATCGGCGGACCGAGGAAGATGCATCAGTGGCCAGCAGCACCACGAGATCCGGGGGTGTGATGCGATTTGCGGCGACCCCTCCACGGACATCGTCACCAGGATCCGCGCAGAGTACCTGCAGGGCGTCGGACGGGCAGTTGTGATTCGAGGCGACGTCCCGACGTACGTCTTCGTCGCTGTCGGTGGCCAACTGGCGCAGAGCATCCAGGGGAGCATCGTCGTGTCCGGCCACGAGGACGCGAACCCAGCAGTCAGGGTCCTTGGCCAGTTCCCGGAGTACGTTCGCTGGCGGCTTGGCGCCTTCGTCGAGCCAGTCCTCCTCGTGGTCGTCGAGCCACGCCTCGCGGGTGGACGACCCGGGTTCCATTGACCCGGCGGGAAACTCGAAGGGCTGCTGCGGCGCGCCGGAGTGGTGTGCGCCGTCCTGCGGCGCACCGCATGATGTGCAGAACGCACCCGAGCCGCTCAGTTGGCTACCGCACGAAGAGCAGTATCCCGCCATGGTCCCTCCCCGCCTTCATCTGCAACCTAGCTGAGACCCCCGTCGGTTTGCGTTGTCCACCGGTCGGCGCGCCAACTGCCTGTTAACCGGCTAATCGGGGGTTTCGACGGGCTCTTGGTGGTGTGACGGGGCGGGTTGGGGTGCTGGTATTGGCCCCTCTTCGGGAGTAGATGTGAGCCATGGGCGATGACGTGATCCGGATACGGCGACACTCGACACTGGGCTACATCAGCCCCGAACAATGGGAAACGCAGTACACTCAGAACCACCCAAGCCGCGACCGTCAGGCCGCATAACCATGTGTCCGGCCAATGGGGGGACCCTCAATACGGTCGGCGGCGTAGAGGGGTTCCTGGCCCAGCAAACGCCAACTGGGGCAAAGCCCAGGGAAACGCGCCCCAACGGCACACCGTCACTTGGGCGACCGGAAATTGAGCGCGACCTCCATCACGCTCGGGTCACCACGACGCGCGACCGTGACCGCATGCCTCTTGAACTCGGCTGCGAACTTCCACGGCATCACGCTGAGCCTTGAATCCGACAATTGCCGTGTCCACCGGGTTGTCTGCCATTGTTCAGGTGGGAGGGGGAGGGACCGTGGCCAAGTACTGTTCCGACTGTGGTGCCGCTCTGGTCGGCTCGGGGAGGTTCTGTCCCGAGTGTGGCGCACGTGTCGAGTTGCCCGACACGCCAGAGGCGCCCGATCGTGGACGCCGTCCGCCTAAGCACGAGGCGCGTCACTTCGACAGACAACCGGAGCCACTGCCAGAGCCGCCGTCGGACCGGGAGCTCTGGTTCGTGCTCGAAGACGGAGAGTGGGACTGGCGCCCGGGTACGCTGCCGACCCAAGTGCCCTCCGCGGCGCTGCGCCGTTTGGCCGTTGATGACGAGGTCGAGATTCGGGAGAAGATCGCGCACAACACCGTGACGCCCACCGATGTCCTGCGGAACTTGGCAGCTGACCCCTACTGGGCAGTGCGAGCCTGGGTGGCAGACAACGCGTCGGCGCCGATCGACCTTCTGCCGACCTTGGCCGCCGACCCAGACTGGTTCGTCCGCGCCATGGTCGGATCC
>JAUPKO010000500.1 GCA_030837395.1 Actinomycetota bacterium
ATTCTTCGAACATGAGCGCGCGCTGGACGCAGGGTGCCAGGTGATTCTGGGCACTGACGGCGCAGCCAGCAACAACAGCCTGTCGATGCTGGCCGAGATGAAATCGGCAGCACTGCTGGCCAAGTCGCAGGCCGGCTCACCGATGGCCGGGCGCGACCACGTGATGTTGGCGGCGGCGACCAGCGATGCCGCACGGGCCTTCGGCATCGACGCGGGCGTCATCGAACCGGGTCGGCTCGCCGATGCCCTGTTGGTGGACTTGGACCACTACACGATGCTCGGCGACCACAGCCTCACCGCGAACCTCGTGTATTCGGCCGACCCGAGCGTGATCGACACAGTGATCTGCGACGGCCGGGTGCTGATGGCTGGGCGCGTGGTGCCCGACGAGCGGGAGATCATCGCCGAGGCCCGCGCCGCCTGCGACCGGGTGAAGTCCCGGCGTTCCGCCTGATCGCAGCGCGCCGTCAGTCGGTCACGTCGGCGGTGATCGTGAAGCCCGCCGCCCGCAGCCGACGCACGAGCACCGCCCCCATGGCCACTGCGGGGGTGAGGACTCCTGCCCTGTCCGGCAGGTCGTCCAGCGCGAGGCACAGAGCACTCTCGCCGATCATCACCGAGGTGGCGGCGTATCCGGGGTCGCCTTTGGCAGCCACCGTCGTTCGCACCCGACGTCCGGATTCGGTGCTCGCATGCACCTCCGCCTTGAAATAGCCGTTTCGCCGAGCTTCCTCCCCCGGGCCTTCCCCGGGCGCCGGCAAGACACGGTCCAGCACTGCGCGGGTGGGTCCAAACCGCATGCCCGCGACGAGCCCGGCCAGGCCCGCCGCCATGCCACCGGCCAGAATTGGGCCCAGCGGCGACGAGCCGAAACCGGTCACTTCCTGATAGTGGAAGTCCTTGCCGTACTCCCACCCGAGCAGGGCATTGGACCGACGCACGATCCGCGTGTTGTAACTGGCCATGACGAAGGGCCCCGTCCAGCCGCCGGCCTTGGCGTCGTAGCCGATGCCCAGCGAGTCGTTGTCGGGCAGGCCGCGGGCCATCGGCGGCTCGGCCGCACGATCCGGGCTCAGGGCGAAGGGGTCCGCCAAAATCCGCTTGGCGGAACTGTCGTCGGCCGCGACATCGAGTTGGTTGCGCAACGAGTCGATGGTCCCGCCGCTGAATCCGCCTTTGGCAGCCCGCATGACGAAACGCGTGTCACGCAGGGCGCCCGCACCGGCCTCGGCCGCGGCGAGGTACGTCTGGAACACACCGAGGTCGGAGGGGATGGAGTCGAAACCGCACGAGTTGACGATGCGCGCACCCGTGTCGCGCGCGGAGTCGTCGAACTCCTCGATGCATGGGCGCACGAACAGGACCTCGCCGGTGAGGTCCGCATAGTGCGTCCCCGAGGCGGCACAGGCCGCCACCAACGGCACGCCGTACTTGGCGTAGGGACCGACGGTGGTCGCCACCACCGTGGTGCGCCGAGCCAGGTCGGCGAGTGCGGGGGCGTCCCCGGCGTCCGCCACGATGAGCGGCCACTGCTGCGCCGACGGAGGCAACGTGGCCCGGACGTTCGCCAGTTTGTCGGCAGAGCGCCCGGCCAAGGCGATGCGTGTCCCGTCGGGCGCCGCTGTGGCCAGGTACTGCGCCACCAGCCGACCCACGAAACCCGTCGCGCCGTAGACCACGATGTCCAGTTCCCGCGTCGCTTCAGCAGCCATGGCCGCACGCTAATCCCTGAACCACAGCACCGCCACCGGCGGCCCTGGGCGAGCGGCGGCACGCCACGGGTTACCCTGGCGCGGTGATGCCACGGCGGGGCTCGGGGGTTCGGAGTCGGGCGGCGGTTCGATTCGTTGCGTTGGTGGTGCCCCTGGCGCTGGCGGGCTGCGCGGGCGGGGCTCCGGCAGGTGGGTCCGCGTCGGTGCCCGTCACGAGTCGCGACGTCACTGCCGCCGGGGTGACCCAACATGTGGAATGCGTCGGTGTCAAACCTGCTGAGGGCGCTCCGACCGTGGTGCTGATGGCAGGTCTGGGCGGGGCCGCGCAGGATGCGTGGGACGGTGTGTTCCCGAGCCCGGCCGCTACCCTTCCCGCTCGGACGTGCCTGATTGATCGACCGGGCGTCGGGCTGTCGCCGGCGCGGTCGACGGATGTTAATTCACCCGTGCTCAATGCCAGCGAGACATTGGCAGCGCTGGCCGCGGCGGACGAGCCCGGGCCGTATGTGTTCGCCGGGTGGTCCTACGGGGGCCTGGTGGCGCTGCTCGCGGCCGATGAGGCAGCTTCCGCGGACCCCCCTGAACTCGCCGGACTGGTGCTGATCGACCCCACCCTGCCCGATGAGTACCGCACCCTGGACACCGTCGGCTGGACCGAGGGCGGGGTGGACCTGGACATGACGGCGGGCGAGGCCGCGGCCGCCGACATCGACCTCGGTGACGCCCCCGTGGTGATCGTGATCGCCGGGCAGAACAAGACCAACGTCGACCACTGGTCCGAGGTGGTCGGCAAGCAGTCCGACACCGCACGCACGTCACGGGACTTCCTGGTCGTCCATCACCCGCAGGTGGGCCACGACGTTACCGGCGAGGATCCGACGACGGTCATCTCGGCGCTGTCCGCCGCCGTCGCCGCAGCGCCGAGCACGACCGAACTGGCCGGCTGCGACACGCCACCGGCAGGACTCGGCGCGCCGCTGGAGTGTCTGCTGTCGGACTGAACCCGTGATGGGATAGAACAGGTCCGTGACTGATGCGCCGACCCCGGAGGCAGCCCAGGTTGGCAGCCGCGAGCGGCAGACCCTGGCGCGTCAGCTGCGCCGCAGCATCCTCGCTCTGCTGACGGTGTTCGCCGTCGGCGTGGTCGGCTACACGGTGCTCGGCTTCTCCCCCCTCGACGCGGCCTACCAGACGGCCACGACCATGACCACGGTGGGATTCAAAGAAGTTGTCGAGCCGTTCGGCACCGCTGAGAAGTTGTTCACGATCTTCTTCGTGTTGGCCGGCGTCGGAGTGGTGTTCTACACCTTGACCCTACTGCTGGGTTCGGTCATCGAGGGTTGGATCGGACGCGAGTGGGAGCGGCGAC
>JAUPKO010000501.1 GCA_030837395.1 Actinomycetota bacterium
ACACCAACGTCGCCGCCCGCGACCCATCCAACAAGTGCGAGCCACGCACCCACGACACCGCCGACACCGCCCCCACCGGCAACCCACCCGAGGACACCGTCTGGGCCAACGCCGCCGCGTGCACCGCCCGCACCCGCGAATCCAACACATGCAACCGCACCGTCACCTCAGCCACCTCCGAAGCCGGCACCGATCGGGCATCAAGGGCCTCCCACATCCCGGCGACCGCTGTCTGTGCCGCCTCCAGACACCCCCAAAACGGGCCCACCCGCGGCACCGCCACATCCCCGCGCACCGCCCCCCACCCCGGCCCACAGTCGGCGTGGGCGTCGACCAGAGGCCCGGCGGCACCGCTCCCGACGTGGTCAGGTGCGGTGTCAGCGGCATCGGGGCGAGCATCCGGGCCAAACAACCCCAACGTCGCACCCCACCCCGGCCCCACACAACCATCAAGATCAGCAGAGGCAGCAGCGGTGGCCGCGTCGTCGACGTCGGCTTCGACGTCAGGGACCTCGATGCCCACGTCGGTGGCATCGGCGCTGGCGTCGGCGGCATCATCGGCGTAGACCACGGGTTGGGGGCACGCGGGCAGGCCGGTGCCGCCCTCGTCGGACTGCTGGAACAACACGAACACCACCCCCCAAAGAGTTGTCACCCTACGTCTACATCGACGGCCCCCGGTTGGAACCTACCCCATCCATTCGAACTTCTGTACGTCAAACCTACGACGGATCAATCCCAAACGCAAGACCCAAAACCAGCTGAATTCAGCCACCCTCATCGTCGCGGGACCCCAACCACAACGGCACCGACACCGACCTACCCAGTCGCCACTCATCCACCTGAACCACCCTACGAACCAGGTCCGACACCGCGCCAACGCCGCCACCGCGCCACCACCGCCCCCGGCCCGTCAAGACTCACAGTCCGACCCGCGTCGGGACCACTGCCAGCCCCGCCTCGGGCCGGTACCTCCCACCCTACGAACCACCCCCGACAGCGGTCACGGTCGCCCACGCGGTCCAACACTGGCCCGCCGACAGAATGCCCGGGGCCCCGGTGGATACCCACCAGCTCCTGCCGAGCGAAACTGCCACCCCACCCTCCGAAGCCCCTCCGAGCCACCGCCGACACCACGAAGCCACGTGCGTCCCACGCGCTACCCACCTACCCAACCACCGACCCACGCTCCCAACCACCGGCCCACACTCCTAGGGTGGCGCCATGATCCCCGTTGGCGCTCATGTGGATTCCGCGAACCCGATCGAGGCGGCCCAGGCGATCGGCGCCGACGCGGCCCAAATCTTCCTCGGCGATCCACAGAAGTGGACCAAACCGGCAACTACCTACCCCGGCGGTGCGGCGGAGTTGCGCAACGCGGCGCAGGAGGCCGGCATCACGCTCTACGTGCACGCCGCCTACATCATCAACGTCGCCTCGCCGAACAATCGCATCCGCATCCCCAGCCGGAAACTGCTCAACTCCACGCTCGCGGCGGCGGCCGAGATCGGCGCCGCTGGAGTGATCGTCCACGGTGGCCACGTGACTGCCGACGCCGATGACGAGGTCGGCTTCGACAACTGGCGCAAAGCCCTCGAGTCAGTCGACCTCGCCGCACCCCTGCTGATCGAGAACACCGCCGGCGGCAACCACGCCATGGCCCGCCGGCCGGAGGCCCTGGCCCGACTCTGGGATGCGGTCGGAGGATTCGACGTCGGCTTCTGCCTCGACACCTGCCACGCCTGGGCCGGTGGCATCGATTTGCCCGCTGCCGCCGATGTGATCCGCGCCATCACCGGCCGAATCGACCTTGTGCACGCCAACGACTCCCAGGGCGGGCCGGATTCGGGCCGCGACCGGCACGCGAACTTCGGTAAGGGCACTATCGGCACCGAAGTGCTGCTCGACACCATCGCCGCGGCAGCACCGGCGGCGGTGATCTGCGAGACCGCCTACCCCGGCGTGATCGACGACATCGCCCTGGTGCGCTCCCGCCTGGCCTGAGGCGAAGCGCCCGGCAGCACAGAACCGCGGCTGTCGCTGCCTGGATTGATCACCCCTGCGGCCTAGGCTGACCCACGTGACTTTCGCCCTCCACGTCGACGCCGAACTCTGGCGCGGCAGCATCAAGGCGGCCCGGGACGAGGTCGATGCCGGCGCCACCGATGATGGGCAGTCAGGGGCCCTGGTCCCCCTCGTGGAGTCGCACGCCTGGGGCTTGACGCCCGCCCAACTCGCGCAGGAGGCCAACAACCAGGGCATCGCGACATTGGCCGTCGGCACCGCCTATGACGCTGCCGCAGTAGCTCCCTACTTCGACGGCGACCTGTTGGTCACCCAGCCGTGGGACCCACGCGACACGCTGGCCGCCGGGGTTTGGCAAACCCTCGACGACGGGCTGATCTCGCGGGTGATCCGCACGATCGCCTCCACCGAGGCGCTGCACCGCCTCGCCGCCGATGCCGTCTCGCCGGTGCCAGTCGTGCTGCAGGGGCTCACCTCGCGGCACTGCATCGGACTACAGGAGCCCGACCTCGATGCCCTCCTGGCCGACGACACCATCCGCATCGCCCTGCGCGAACGCCGCCTCGACATCCGCGGCGCGCTGCTCAACCTGCCGGCGAAACAGCCCGGCAGCCCGCAGGTGACCACCATCGGTGACGCCCGCGGCGACGGCCTGTCGGCCAAGGCCAGCAACCGGGTACGCGAGAGTTGGGGCTGGACCGTCCTGTGGATCCGCGCCCTTGCCGCAGTCGAGCAGGCGGGCATCGACCTGCACACGAACGCCACGACGATCTGGGCCACCCACCTCGACGACAGCGAGGTGACCGATCTGCGAGCCGCACTCGAAGTTGTCCCGATCCGCGTCGTACGCGGCGGCGACTTCTGGCTCAGCGAAGCTGCGGCGCTGCAGGCCTACGGCACCGTGCTGGCGGTGCATCGGGTGGAACGCGGGCGCGACGTCGGCGACCGCCAGCGCCACACCGCCAAGGACGGCTACGTCATCGCCATCAGCGGCGGCATCAGCCACGGCGTCGGGGTGGTCGCCACCACCAGCACCACTTCCCGACGTGAACGCGCCTTCGCGGCCGCGGGCAGCGCCCTGGACGCCCTCGGTCGGGTCCGGTCGCCGTTCGTCTGGGCTGGCAAACGCCGCATGTTCGCCGAACCACCGGCGGCCGGTACGTCATTGCTCTGGCTCAGCGCCGACGACGTCAGCGAGGCCCTCGCCGCCGGCCACCGCACCCCGGCCGTCGGCGACCAGTGGCTGTGCCAGGTGAACCTCGATCTGGCACAGTTCGACCGTGTCCTCGGCCTCGACTGACGTGTCGGCAGGCAAGCCGTGGGTGAGTCCCACCCTCGACGATCCGGACGTCGCCTCGGCGTCTGAGGTGATCGGCGGCCCGGTCGGCACGCGGGCGATGATCGGCACCAACCTGTGGCACCCGTTGCGGGTGTCCATCGTGGTCGCCGTCGTCGGCTACGCCCTGGCTGTGCTAGCCCGGATGCCCTGCGTCGCGGACGGCTTCGGCGGGATCAGCCGCTATACCCGGATGTGCTACTCCGACATTCCGGTGCTGTACACGTTGCGTGGCTTCGCCGACGGCTACCCCCCCTACCTCGATGCGGCGCCAGGGCAGCAGGTGTTCGAATACCCGGTACTCACCGGCGTCATGG
>JAUPKO010000051.1 GCA_030837395.1 Actinomycetota bacterium
GATGCTCGACACCATGCCGCACTCGGCGCACAGGCCAAGGCCGTACGACGCGTTCTCGACGTTGCAGCCGACGACGATGCGGCCGTCGTCGAGGAGTCCGGCGACCCCCACCTTGAAGCGGGAGTAGGGGGCATAGGCCTTCGCCATGATGCCGACGGCGGCCTCCTGCAGTGCGTCCCAGTCGATGGTTGGTCCGGGGGGCACTAGTGCTCTTCGCCCTTCAAGTAGGGCCGACCATCAGCTGCGGGCATTCGTAGTCGTTGTGTCGCGAGCGCGAGTACGAGGAGCGTCGCGACGTACGGCGTGACGAATGCAACCTGCGACGGAACGTCACTCGTGGTGGCGTACCAGTAGTACACGGCCGCCGCCACTCCCATCGAGATCGCTCCTCCCAGGAGCCGCCGCCGGTACAAGAGCCACCCCGCGTAGACGATCAGCAGGATCGCCGTCAGTAGGAGCAGCGCATGAACCGCGCCGCCTCCGCGCAACTGCAGGGCATCCGTGTAGCCGAAGAGCCCGGCACCGACCGCCAGCCCGCCAGGGCGCCAGTTGCCGAAGATCATGGCAGCCAGGCCGATGTAGCCGCGGCCCCCCGTCTGGCCTTCCCGATAGATCCCGGCAGCCACGATCGCCAGGAACGCGCCGCCAACGCCGGCCAGGGCACCCGAGGTGATGACGGCGATGTACTTGTACTTGATCACATTGACGCCGAGTGTCGCTGCGGCATACGGCGCTTCGCCACAGGAGCGGAGGCGAAGGCCGAAGGCCGTCCGCCACAGAATATAGAAGGTGGCGATGGTCAGGCCGATTGCGATGACGGTGATGTACGAGACGTCTGTGGTGAGCCCCGCCACGATTCCGGCAAGGTCGGAGACGAAGAACCAGCCCTGATCGGCGACTGTCGCCGCCGCAGACGAGATCCCGGGCAATGTCACCGAGCCGATCGGCTCGAGCGGAGGTGACTGGGTCTGCCCACCGCCCGGCACCCCTGTAAACCACTCGGCCGCCAGGAATTGGGTCATGCCGATGGCAAGGATGTTGATCGCCACGCCCGAGACGATCTGGTCCACCGCGAAGGTGACTGTGGCAACAGCGTGCAGCAGCCCGCCGAGGGCGCCGAAGAGAATGGCCGCCATCAGCCCGACCCAGGGGCCCCATTGATATCCGGCCCACCCCGCACCGAACGTGCCGAGGACCAGCATGCCCTCCAGCCCGATGTTCACGACGCCGGCGCGCTCCGACCAGAGGCCTCCGAGGCCGGCCATCCCGATCGGGACCGCCAGTCCGAGGGCTGCGGCCACCGTGCCTGCCGCAGTGAGGTTGGCGACTCCCGTGATCAGCCGGACGAGGGAGAACACCAGCAGGAGCGCTGTTGCGAAGTACAGCATTCGCAGGCCCGTCAACCTGCGCTTGGACTGCCTCCGAAGGCTCGGGTCCAGAAGGGCATCCGACGGTGCCAAATCCATACTGCGACTCATGCGACGGCCCCCTTGACCTCATTGGGCGGCGGTTGGTCGGTGGCCAGCTGTCGGCCCACCTCGGCGGCGATCATGCGAACGCGATAGCGGCGCACGAGCTCATAGGCGATGACGACGGACAGGACGATCACACCCTGCATGATGAGCACCGCCTGCTTGGGCACCCCCTCAAACTCGAGGGCATTCGACGAGTTATCCAGGAAAGACCACAGGAGTGCCCCGAAGGCGATGCCGATTGGGTTGTTGCGTCCCAGCAGGGCGATGGCGATGCCGGTGAAGCCCAGCCCGGTCGGAAAATCCAGGCCATAGGAGTACGAGGCACCGAGCAGCTGGGGCATCCCGACGAGGCCGGCGACCGCGCCGGAGAGCAGCATGGCTATCAGGATCATCTTCTTGACGTTAACTCCGCTGGCGATTGCGGCGGGCTCCGACATGCCCGTCGCCGTCAGGTCATAGCCGAAGCGCGTGCGGTTGAGTAGGAACCAGTAGCCGAAGCCGACGGCGGCGGCCAGGAAGATCATGCCGAAGACCATGTTCGGCGTCCCGGGGATGATGGCCAGCCCCGGCATCTGCCCCGACGGCGGGAGCGGCTGCGTGCCGATGTTGTTCGAGCCCGCCACCGACACGGCCAGCCGGTCTGTCGAGAGCAGGTAGGCCACGACGCCCGTGGCGATGAAGTTGAGCATGATGGTAGAGATGACCTCACTGACCCCTCGGGTCACCTTGAGCAGGCCAGCGATCCCCGCCCAGAAGGCGCCCACCATCATCGCCACGACGACGATGAGGGTCACGTGAAGCACGGGAGGCAGCGCCACGGCGCCGCCCACGGCGGCTGCAATCATCGCGGCGAGGCGGTACTGGCCATCGACGCCGATGTTGAAGAGATTCATCTTGAAGCCAATGGCGACGGCGACGGCCGACAGGTAGTACGTGGTCGCATTGTTAAGGATATTGACGTCCACTCGAGGCTTGCCGAGTTGCTGCACCATCGTCGAGAAGGCCCCTACCGGATTGTTGCCCGATGCCCACAGCACGATCGAGGTGACCAGGATCGAGAACGCGATTGCCAACACCGGAGCGGCCAGCCCAAGTGCGATGCGCCGCACGCTGAAGCGTCCACCCACGTCACTGCCCCCCCGCGCCAGTCATGGCCGATCCAAGTTGCTCCGGAGTGACGTGCTGGGGGTCCGCATCGGCGACGAATCTCCCACGGAGGATCACCTTGATGGAGTCCGACAGTCCGATGAGCTCGTCGAGGTCCGCGGAGATCAGCAGGACCGCAAGGCCTTGGCGCCGTGCGTCGCGCAGCAGGCCCCAGATCGCCGCTTGCGCACCCACATCGACACCTCGGGTCGGATGCGCGGCAATCAATACGGTCGGCCTGCCACTCATCTCGCGGCCCACGATGAGCTTCTGCTGGTTGCCACCTGAGAGCGATGAGGCCAGGACGTCTATCGAGGGCGTGCGGACGTCGTAACTCTCGACGATCCGCTGCGTGTCCGCTCGGGCGCCCTTGCGGTCGATGAACGGTCCCCTGCTGTTGGGCGCCATGGTCTGGTGACCCAGCATGCGGTTGGCCCAGAGCGAGGCCTCCATCAGCAGGCCGTGACGGTTCCGGTCCTCCGGGATGTATGCGATTCCGTTCTCGCGCCGGCGCCGTGTGGACCAGCCGGTGATGTCCTCGCCTGCGAGGGCAACCGTGCCGGACGTCGGAGTGCGCATCCCCATGACCGTCTCGACCAGTTCGGCCTGGCCGTTGCCCTCGACTCCGGCGATGCCGAGAACCTCACCTCGGTGAATGACGAAGGACACATCGCGGAGGAGGGGCCGACCGGCGTCGGACATGAGCGAGACTCCATCGAGTCGCAACTCCGCCACGTCGGTGACGGTGGACTCGTGCGTCTGGGGAGTCGGCAGCTCGCTGCCCACCATGAGCTCCGCCAACTGCTTGGAGGTGACCTGTGAGGGAAGGACGGAGGCAACCGTCGTGCCCCGGCGGATCACTGTGATCTCGTCAGCCACCTTGAGGACCTCGTCGAGCTTGTGCGAGATGAAGATGATGGCCAGACCCTCGTCCTTCAACTCCCGGAGGGCATCGAACAGTTCATCGACCTCCTGCGGGACGAGGACTGCGGTCGGCTCGTCGAGAATGAGCGTGCGGGCACCCCGATAGAGGACTTTCAGGATCTCTACACGCTGGCGATCACCGACCCCTAGCTCCTCGACGAGCACGTCGGGATCCACCTCGAGTCCGTACTGCTCCGCGATCTCGTTGATCCTCGTCCGCGCCGCCTTGAAGTCCAACCAGCCGGCCCGGGTGGGCTCGTCGCCCAGCACCACGTTCTCGAGCACCGTCAGGTTGTCGGCGAGCTGGAAGTGCTGGTGGACCATGCCGATGCCCAGGCTGATCGCGTCGGCGGGGCTGGCGAGAGTGACGATCTCCCCATCGATGCCGATGGTGCCCTCCTCCGGCTTGTGCATGCCGTAGAGGGTCTTCATGAGGGTTGACTTGCCCGCTCCGTTCTCGCCGACGATCGCGTGGACGGTCCCGCGCCGGACGATCAGGTTCACATCGCTGTTCGCGACGACGCCCGGGAACTTCTTGGTGATGTGCCGGAGTTCGACCGCCGGCGGAACGTCGCTGTCAACCACAGGGGTACTGATGGCACTCTCCTCCCTGCGCTGGGTTCCGACATGGCTGCGGGCCTGACCGGCACGTTACATGCCGGTCAGGCCCGCGCACCCGGTTACCGCCTGATGTCAGGGGGTAAGACCGGAATCGACGCTCAGGAGGCGGGCATCGCGTCAGGCACGGTCACCGTGCCGTCGATAATGCTGGCCGCCAGCTCGTCAGCCTTCGCCGCGTACTCGGCCACCGCCGGGTTCGAGGAGGAGTAGCCCACGCCCTCGGCAGCAAGGTCGAATGTCGTGGTGCCCGTCAACGGAGCCCCGTTGACTGCGGACGCAATGAAGTCGTACACCGCGACGTCAACACGCTTGAGCATGGAGGTCAGGATGACATCCTTCACGTCGGCCGCGGCCGTCAGGTACTGGTCTGAGTCAACGCCGATAGCCCAGCCCTCGGCTGCCTTGGCCGCATCGAAGACGCCGCCACCGGAGCCGCCCGCAGCGTGGTATACCACGTCGGCGCCGCCCTGGAACATGCCCTCAGCCGCAACCTTGCCCTTGGCCGGATCGCCGAAGCCGCTGAAGTCCGGCGGCTCGGTCAGGTACTTGGCCTGGATAACGATGTCAGGGTTCACAGCCTTGGCGCCGGCCTCATAGCCCGCCTGGAACTTCTGGATCAGCGGGACGTTGACGCCACCGATGAAGCCGATGTTGCCCGACTTCGATGCCTGGGCCGCAATGGCGCCGACCAGGTAGGAGCCCTCATTCTCGGCGAAGATCAGATTGGCCAGGTTGGGGAGGTCGTTGGCAGCGTCATCAATGATGGCGAAGTTGACGTCCGGGAACGCTGCCGCCACCTTGCCGACGGCAGCCGAGTAGGCGAAGCCGACCGCAATGATCGGGTTGAAGCCCTCTTCCGCGAGGGTTGTTAGGCGCTCTTCCTTCTGCGCATCCGTCTCGCCACTCGTGGCCTCGAGCTCCTGCACCTCGACGCCGAACTCCGCGACCGCCTGGTCGATTCCGGCGGCTGCCGAGTCGTTGAACGACTGGTCGCCTCGGCCGCCGATGTCATAGGCCAGTCCGACCTTGATGTCCGAAGTCATGGGCTCCTCGGAGGGCGCCTCAGAGGCCTCGGTGGTCGCCGCTGGGCTGGAGGCCGCAGGGCTTGACGCCTCCGCGGATGCGCTGGACTCCCCGGAGGAGCTCGAACTGCACCCGGCCAGGGCCATCGCCGAAACGGCGACGATCGCCGCGGCGAGCTTGAGATTGGTCTTCAATGTGTCTCCTTCTTCAATGACTCAGCGCCGTCATGGCGCACGCATGTAGGCCAAACCCTAATGACTGGCCACAGCCAAAGCGAATGGCACGCGTGATGCACCCAGATCGTTACCTCGCGGTGACATTCTGCGCTCGCCCTCCCCTACACGACGTTCTGCAACCCCTGGTCGGTGAGCGTGGCGCGATAGCGCGACTCGTCGCCGGCGGAGGTCTGCGGCCAGCCACGCGCCGCGGCTCGGACGCCATGGGTCATGAAGGGGTTGATCTTGACGCGGACGCGTGGGTCGACCCCCAGCAGCCAGTCGGCGAGCGCCCGCAGCTCGGCGTCGGAGTCGTTCTGGCCTGGCACCAACAGGAGCCGCACCTCGTAGAGGAGTCCCGTGCCGGCGAGGAAGGAGATGGATTCCCGCACGGCCGCGTTGGAGTGTCCGGTCAGTTCCCGATGCCGGCCGTCGTCCAGGACCTTCAGGTCCACCATCACCCCGTCCGTAACCGGAGCGAGGGCCTCCCAAGTCGCTTGCGTGGCGGTGCCGTTGGTGTCGATGAGGGTGCTCAGCCGCGCCGTGTCGCGGGAGCCTTTGAGCTCCGAGAACCAGTCAAGGACGAACTCGTGCTGCAGGGTGGCTTCCCCGCCCGACACCGTCACCCCGGAGATGTAGGGCATCGACTGCCGCACCCTCTCCATCAAATCGTCCACGGTCAACTCCTGGGCATGGGCGGATCGCAGCGGGATTGTCTGCGGGTTGTGGCACGCCAGGCAGTCGAGGTTGCAGCCCTGAAGGAAGGCGACGAACCGGTTGCCGGGGCCGTCGACCCACGAGAACGGGATGACGTCAGCGACCGAGGCCCGGCGAGCTCTCATGACTCACCACGCGCTTGACGACCCGATCCAGCACATGCGAGTCGGCCACTGAACCCGCTCCAAGGAGAGTGCTCCCGTGCCGCGCGCCCGGCATCTTGGCCAGGTCGGACTTGCGGACGAGGTAGCCAGTGATTCTGATGAAGTCGTTGCTGTCGAGATTGAATGTGAAATCGCGCATGCCACTGGCGAACGCACCCCTGATCACGTCGACGACGGCCTGTGGGTTGGCCACCGCTGTCTCATCGAAGGAGAGCACATCGCTTACCCCGGAGGCGAAGAGGTGGTGGTGCCGGCTCACGGTGCGCAGGTGCTCGATGAGCGGGGGCTCACTCCCGATGGGGATGCGGGTGCCCGCCGTGACCCCGATGTCCAAGTCGATGCCCGACTGGGAGTGCAGGAACGCACGCCCGCCATTCCCGTCGCAGTAGGGCATAGGCCTGTCGGCAATCCATGCGGCGGCAGTCGAGGTGATGCGGTAAGCGAGGTCGTCGGCCGCCTCGCCGTGGCCATACGTCCCGGGCTGGCCCTCGCGTTGCATCAGCGTGTCGACCGCCTCGGCAAGGCCGAAGACTCCGATCATCGCCGAGAAGCGATCCAAGGACAGCAGCCCCTCGGAGACCAGCCAGTTGGAGTCGTAGAAGTGCGACTCCTCAACGAGGAACCGGATCCGGGACTCGGCAAGCTCCGACGTCAGTCCGAGGAAGTGCGGGAGCGTTGCGTCGAGGAAATCGTCGACGCCACCATCGGAGGACAGGACGGCCGCCTTGAGGTTGAGTCGTACGAGCGTGTGGGAGCCGCCCCCGAGCTTGAGCGAGTTGTAGCAACTGACCGCCGCGTAGTCCGGACCAAGGTCGCCCCTCATCATGACGTCGTTGATGAAGTGCGGCTTGCCGCACGCGAACACCGTGGCAACTGCGTCAAGGAGGTAGTCATCGGACGTCAGGGCAGGGTCGACCTTGAGACTGATGTTGGGAACTACCTGCAGCAACTCCCTCTCGAGCCGCAGGATCATTCTCGCCACGCGGTTGTCCACGGTGCTGAGGTTGGTGTGGGCGAAAGCGTCTGGGAACATGCGGTCCAAGCACATCCAGAACCGGCGCAACTTGGCGTGCAGTTCGGCGTCGGAAACTCCCTCGACGTACGGCAATAGCAGGGCATCGAGGTCGCCGAAGTACACCGGATAGCCGGTGATGGACGGCGTCTGCGAGTACATGATCAGCAGATAAGCGAGGGCGTCGTCGAAGTCCTCGGCAGGTGGGATCTCGAGGAAGTCTGAGCCCAGGACGAGCGCCTTGGCGTAGTCGGGAAGGAGGTAGCGCGGGCGATAGGGCGCGTTACCCTCGAACATGTCGCAGATGATCCGCTCCTGAAGGGCGGCCGCGCACTCAGGGCTCACAAGGGGAGGCTCAAGGAGGTTCTCAGCCAGATTCGCGAGCGCCGCAACACGCTGGCGATACGTGTACGTGGAGTCCGTGACGACGGCCCGGATATCGCTCAACGTGGGCACCATGGACCCAGTCTAGTCTCGGATGAGGAGCAAGAGGAGGGATGATGGGCCCAGTCACGGTGAGTACCGATCTCGAGGATCCGCGGGTCGTCGCCGATCCCTACCCATACTTTGCGGAATGGCGCGAGACGGGGTCAGCGGTCTTCCACGAGGGCTTGGACATGCACCTCGCCTGCACGTTCGAGGACGCGAATGCCGTGCTGCGTTCAAAGTCCCTGGGCAGGATCTGGCAGGACCGGGAGCCAGATGAGCTCTGGCATACCTTCAACTGGTTGCACTCGGACTCCATCCTCGAGTCCGAGCCGCCCAAGCACACCCGACTGCGCGCCATCGTGGCCAAGGCCTTCGTACGCGGCCAGATGGAGCGCATGCGGCCCTCGATCGAGCGCATCGCCGACGAACTGCTCGAGTCGGCCGCGGCCCGACAGGCCGATTCCGGCCGGTTCGATCTCATCCAGGACTACGCGGAACCGCTTCCCGTGGCGATCATCGCCGAACTGCTCGGTGTGCCCGAGGACCGGCGGGACAACCTGCGCGCGTGGTCGCAACGGATCGTCAAGATGTACGACTACAGCAGGACCTCCGAGGACGAGCTCCGTGCCCGACAGGCATGCGACGAGTTCTCGGAGTTCGTGACCGATCTCGCAGACCAACGCCGCGGGTATCCCGGCGAGGACCTGCTGTCGCACCTCATCCAGGTCGAGGCCGAGGGGGAGAGACTCAATGAGCGGGAGCTGGTCGCCACCGTCGTCCTGGTCCTGAACGCTGGCCATGAGGCGAGCGTCAACGGGTTCGGCAACGGGGTCCTGCAGCTGCTCCGCTCCCCCGGAGAACTGGACCGCATGGTCGCCGACCCGAGGGCGCTCGCTGAGACTGCGATCGAGGAGATGCTCCGATTCGACTCGCCCCTGCAGCTGTTCGAGCGAACGGCGAAGGAGGACGTCGAGGTGGCCGGCGTGTCCCTCGCTCAAGGGCAGAAGATCGCCGCGCTGCTCGGCTCCGCCAACCGTGACCCGCGGGCATTCGCTCACGCCGACAGGTTCGACATCACCCGCAACCCCAACAAACACATCGCCTTCGGCGCGGGGATTCACTTCTGCCTCGGAGCCCCACTGGCACGGCTTGAACTGTCTGTCACGGTGCCACGACTGTTCGAGCGGCTCCCTCGCCTACGTCTGGCGGGCGCTGCAGTGCCGAGGGACACATTCGTGCTGCGCGGCTACCACTCGATACCTGTCGCGGGCTGACTAATTCCCTAGCCTTCCCGCGCGGCTCGTCTGGCGGGAACCACCTTGCCGCCCTGCATGCCATGATGCGAAGGCAGGGTCCCCTCCAGCAGACGAGGTGCTTCATGACTCAGGACACCAACGACCAGAGTGCCCGCCAGGGTGCCCTCTCGGCCCTGGACGCCGACACCCGCCGCAGCATCGCCGATGCCCTCTGGCAGCGGGAGCTCGACCCGTCGGGCATCCCGCCCGAGGCCCTCGAGGCGCTCACCGGCCCCACCCACAGCCCGGAGGCCTTCGGCTCGAGGATGCGGAC
>JAUPKO010000502.1 GCA_030837395.1 Actinomycetota bacterium
CGGACGCGGCCGCCGGCGAGGTGCACCGTCAACTCCTTGCGGCCCGCGAGTAGGGAGGCGATGGGCAGGCTGTTGGTCACCACGGTGAGTTCGCGGCCGGGCGGGATGATCTCGGCCAGGCGTTGGGTCGAGCTGCCGGCGTCGATCGCGATGGCGCCGGATTCGGGCAGGAACGCTAGGGCGGCCTCGGCGATCCGCGCCTTCTCCTCGGTCTGGGTCGTCTCGCGGACCGTCAGCGCCGGCTCAAAGCCCAGGGCGTCGGCCCAGATCGCACCGCCGTGGACCCGACGCACGAGGCCGCTGCGCTCCAGAATCGACAGGTCGCGGCGCACCGTCTCGGCCGACACATCAAATGCCTCTGCTAGGTCGGCGACGTCGACACGTCCCTGGCTGCGGGCTCTGGTGACGATCGCTGCTTGCCGCTCTTCGGCGTACATCTGGCACCTCCTTCTTGAAGTAGTGAACATCACATCCCCACACATGTCAACACAAAACCACAGAAACAATCAAAAACCCACGGAAACGGGTCAACGGGGCTGTCGGACAGCCGGCGCAGACCTGTCAGGATTGCCACCGGGCCAGCACACCCGACGGCGTGGCGACGGCATCTGGCGCGCTGGCGCGGGTTACGTTCGCACCATCTACCGGATCGCCGCCGGGGTGATCGGGGGACCCGCTCGCGGGAGGTCTGCCATGGTCCAGGAGTCCGAGTCCGGCCGGCCGGGGGTGCGCACGTACGTGCTGGACACCTCGGTGTTGCTGTCCGATCCGCACGCGATGTTGCGGTTCCACGAGCATGACGTGGTCCTGCCGGTGGTGGTGATCACCGAGTTGGAGGCCAAGCGCACGCACCCGGAACTCGGCTACTTCGCACGTAATGCGCTGCGACTGCTCGACGACCTGCGATTGACGCACGGTGCGTTGCACCTGCCGGTGCCGCTACCCGACGGCGGTTCACTGAGCGTGGAGTTGAATCACACAGATCCGAGGGTGTTGCCCGACGGGCTGCGGCTCGGTGACAACGACACCCGAATCCTGTCGGTGGCCGCGAATTTGAAGGCCGAGGGTCGCGACGTCGTGGTGGTCAGCAAGGACCTGCCGATGCGTGTCAAGGCGTCGGTGGTGGGCCTGGCGGCCGAGGAGTACCGGGCCGAGTTGGCGGTCTCCAGCGGCTGGACCGGCATGGCCGAGCTCGACGTCGACACCGAGGCCGTGGACGGGATCTACGCCAACGATGTGTTCGACCTCGATGAGGCCCGGGACCTGCCGTGTCACACCGGGGTGGTGCTGGTGTCGCCGCGCGGCAGCGCGCTGGGTCTGGTGACGCCGGGCAAGCAGGTGCGCCTGGTGCGTGGTGATCGCGAGGCGTTCGGCTTGCACGGGCGTTCGGCCGAACAGCGCATCGCCCTGGAACTGCTCATGGACCCGTCAGTGGGCATCGTCTCGCTCGGAGGGAACGCCGGTACCGGCAAGTCCGCGCTCGCACTCTGCGCCGGCCTGGAGTCGGTCATGGAGCGCCGGGACCACCGCAAGGTTGTGGTGTTCCGGCCGCTCTATGCCGTCGGTGGCCAGGAGTTGGGCTACCTGCCGGGTTCCGAGGGCGACAAGATGGCGCCGTGGGCGCAGGCCGTCTTCGACACGCTCGGCGCTGTCACCACCCCGGAGGTCATCGACGAGATCATCGCGCGCGACATGGTCGAAGTGTTGCCACTGACGCACATCCGCGGCCGCAGCCTGCACGACTCATTCGTGATCGTCGACGAGGCCCAGTCGCTGGAGCGCAACGTGCTGCTCACCGTGCTGTCACGAATCGGCCGGGGATCACGGGTCGTGCTCACCCACGATGTCGCTCAGCGTGACAACCTGCGGGTGGGGCGGTTTGACGGGGTCGTGGCCGTGGTCGAGAAGCTCAAGGGGCACCCGCTGTTCGCCCACATCACCCTGACCCGATCGGAGCGGTTGGCCATCGCCGCGCTGGTGACCGACGTGTTGGGCGACGCCGGCTAGGCCTCCTTCGGCCTTGACCGCAGGGGCCCCCTCCTGGCCGTGACGGACACGACCGCCCCGGCGTCGGCGCCGCTGCCCGTCGGGACGTCCAACCCAGGTGGGGCCAGTTCCGCGAGCCCGTCGTGCTGTGCGGGCTGCAGCATCGCAGCCAAGCCCGCGACCGACCCCGGATTCGGCTCAGTAGCCTTGGTTGGCGCCACCGTTCCAGGACATGAACTTGCTGTACCCGTAGCGGTTGATCACGTAGTTGAGAGCGGAGTAGAGGTTGGTGTAGGGGTGGGTCTGCCATGGTGAGGCGAACTGCTGGCGGATCGACGTGCCAGGCACCGACACCCTCATCAAGGTGCCCTCATACCCGGGTTTGGCGTAGCGCTGGTACGTGGGTGCGATCATCTGCAACAGACCCATGGAGGCGTAGCCGAGTTGGGCGTTGGAGTCCCACGCGTTGATGGCCCCCGGGTTGCCGGCGGACTCCTGTTGGATCTGCGCCATGATCCCGGGGAAGTAGTACGGATCGATGTTGAGTTCGGCCATCACACCGAGGACCAAGTTGCCCCAGCGGAGCACCGAACTGTAGTACGCCACGCCGCGGGGGTGGGCGACGGATCCACCAGTCCAGGTGGTGGGGCCGAAGTCCAGGTTGCTGCCGTTGGCAGAGCGGATGCCGGCAGCCCAGACGGCGCGGAAGAAGGGGTCCGTTGCGTAGCGGCGTGCCACCTCTGCGCGGAAGCTGGCTGCGAACGCAGCGTCGGTGGCGAGGCGGCGCTGGACGAGCGCGATGAAGTCCAGACGGAATTGCGGGTCCACCAGCAGTCGCGCGGTGATGGCGTCGGCCAGCGTTGCCGCCGGCTTGACCGGGGCGGCAGCGGGGTTCGCAGCGGCGGGGCTCGTGCTGGGCCGCGGGGGGGTGGTCGCGGCGGTGGGCGAGGCCGAGGCGGTGGTGGGCGTGGCGCCCGTGGGTGAGGCGGCGGTGGCCGTAGACGAGGGCGAGGCGCTCAGGGTCGGCGTGGGCGACTGGCTGGTGCCGGGCGATGTGGGGGCGGTCGCTTGCGGTGTCGCCGGGTTGCTGGCCGTCGTCGGCGCCGCCGGGCTCGCGGGAGTGGGTGTCGCCGCCCGGACGGCCGGTGCCGATGCAGCCGGGCTGGCGGGGGACGGGCTGGCCGATGCGGAGGGGCTCCCGGCGACCGGTGAGGTAGCTGCTGCGGGAGCCGTTGCCGGCGGGGTGGCGGACGCCCCGGCCGGTGAGGTGGTGGGGCTGGCCACAGCGGTTGAGCTCAAGCCGGTCGGGCTGGGCGAGGGCACCGTCTCGGCATTGGCCGGGGCGGCCGTCATGGCGACCAGGGGCATTACCAGGACGGCTGCCAAAGACGTGAAACGGACGAAGGGGTGTTGCTTGTGTGCGGCGCTTGGCATGAACTCGGATCCTCGGGTCGGCTGCGTGTCTGCTTGCCCCATCGGGCGTTACGAGAACCCACTGAAGTTGATCCAGCGCCTTCCGGGGCAGGTTTGACTCATCCTTTACGGTGCTGACCTGGCAAAACGGACAAGTCGGAACTAATCGACGCGACGCCGGTGGCACACGCCCACGCCAGCAGACTTCGCGTGGCCGGGCCCGAGGCCCGGTGTGTGCCGGCGCGCGACTACTCGCAGCCCCGCCCGCGGCGACTCCGCCCGCGGCGGCCCGAACGGGGTGACTTCTGCGGTGCGGGCCTCACCGGGGGTGACTACTGCGGCGGCCCGACCGGGATTCGGGTGGCGATGGGCCGGGACGTTTCGGCGAAGAAGTCGTTGCCCTTGTCATCCATCACCACGAACGCCGGGAAGTCCTCCACCTCGATCCGCCACACGGCCTCCATCCCCAACTCCTCGAAGTCGAGCACCTCCACCTTGCGGATGCAGTCCTGCGCCAGGCGGGCAGCCGGCCCACCGATGGATCCCAGGTAGAAACCGCCGTGGGCCTTGCAGGCATCCACCACCGCCTGTGACCGGTTGCCCTTGGCGAGCATCACCATGGACCCGCCATGGGACTGGAACTGGTCGACGTAGGCGTCCATCCGACCGGCCGTGGTGGGGCCGAACGACCCCGAGGCGAAGCCGGCCGGCGTCTTGGCCGGTCCGGCGTAATAGACCGGGTGGTCGCGCAGGTAGTCCGGCATGGGCTCGCCGCGGTCGAGCATCTCCTTGATCCGCGCGTGGGCGATATCGCGGGCCACCACGAGCGTGCCGGTCAGCGAGACGCGCGTTTTGACCGGGCAACGGCTGAGTTGGTCCAGGATTTGCGGCATCGGCTGGTCCAGGTCGATGCGCACGACGTCGTCGTCGAGGTGATCATCGGTGACCTCGGGAAGGTACTGACCCGGGTCGGTTTCGAGTTGCTCGAGGAACACCCCCTCGGGGGTGATCTTGGCCAGGGCCTGCCGGTCGGCCGAGCAGGACACGGCGATCGCGATGGGCGCGCTGGCACCGTGCCGGGGCAGGCGGATCACCCGCACGTCGTGGCAGAAGTACTTACCGCCGAACTGCGCCCCGATGCCGAATCGCTGGGTGAGGCCGAGGATCTCCTGCTCCAAGTCCCGGTCACGGAAGCCGTGGCCGGAGCGATCGCCGTGGTCGGGCAGGGAGTCGTAGTAGCGCGCCGAGGCGTACTTGGCGGTCTTGAGGGCGTACTCGGCGCTGGTCCCGCCGACCACCACCGCGAGGTGATATGGCGGGCAGGCGGCGGTGCCCAACTTGCGCAGCGACTCGTCGAGGAAGGTCATCATCGACGCTGGGTTGAGCACGGCCTTGGTCTCCTGGAACAGGAACGACTTGTTGGCGCTGCCGCCGCCTTTGGCCATGACGAGGAACTTGTAGGC
>JAUPKO010000503.1 GCA_030837395.1 Actinomycetota bacterium
AGTTCTCGCAGTCGATCAGGTAGATGGGGTCCGCAAATGGGTCGCTGGCAACCCTTCGGTGCCGCCGGCCGTTCTAACGAGATTGCGTGCTGACACCGATGCCGACGTTAGGGCTGCGGCGGAGCGAAATCCGTCCACGCTGGCGAGCCTTCCCGCGCTGGAGTTGCGCGCGGCAGATCGCGACGTCTACACGGGTCAGGATGTCTACCTGGTCAACCGGGATTGGACGTCGGTGCTCATCGCCAGTCGGGCCGCATGCACGAGGATGGGGGTGAAGTGGGATGAATCGGAGACAGGCGATCGGCTCATGGTCTGGGGGAAGTTCTGGCGCCACAACGCCGCCGCCATCTCTGTCGAGGGAAACAACGTGTCGCCGGGCGAGAGCGCCTTCGTGCTGGTGAAGAAGACCTCGCACTTTGGGCCTGGAACAGCAGGTCTCAAAGGGGCGTTTCTCGCGGCCTTGCGCACCGAACTGCTGGCTCTCGAGCGGTGACGAGCCCATTTGGAGGCCTTTGCCCGTGGATTCCGAAACGGTCGTTCGGTAGAGCACTTGTCATGGGCTCTGCCCAGTGCGGTGACATCCCGGCGGAAACCGCGCGGCTGGCTGCCAGGATTGGACGGTGAGCAGTCGATTGGTGCGGTTGCGTTAGCCAGGAAGGACGGCAGGGATAGATGAGCGTGCAACAGGAAATATTTGAGTCGGCATCTCGGGGCAACCCCACTGCGATGTTTAACTGGGGCATTCTCCTCCACGGTCAAGGGGATCCTGAGCAAGGCCAGGCGTGGATCCTGCGGGCAGCCCAGGCCGGTCACCCCGATGCCATGGTCATAGTCGGGGCAGAGGCTTTCGAGGCCGGAAGTCCGGGGGTCGCCGAGCAGTGGTTCCAGCGGTCCGCCGACACAGGCAATGCCGAGGGGATGTTCCAGATGGGTTTGCTCGCTCGGTCTCGTGGCGATGATGTTACCGCCCTGACCTGGTATCGGCGCGCAGCCGACGCGGGACATGTGAATGCGCTGAACAACATCGCCGTGGTTCTCAAGGGGCAGGGTCGGCAAAGCGAGGCACTTGAGATGTACCGACAGGGGGCCGAGAAAGGTGACGGAGTCGCGATGATCAACCTCGGCCAAATGCTGGAGGATGACGGCGACAGGCAGGCCGCTTTGGGCTGGTATCGGAAGGCGCGCGACGCGGGGGAAGACCGTGCCAGCGACCGGGTCGAGAGACTGGAGTTGGTCCTGCGTCGACCAGAGTCCGACTGGTCCGGCGGCGGTTCCGGGCGGCCGAAGTACTGCTCTGACTGCGGATCGAAGCTTGTTGGCGCCGGGCGCTTCTGCCCGAACTGCGGCGCGGCAACAGGCTGGGACAGTTGACGGAGCCTGTCGGACTCACCGCGGCGCTTTGACGTCGGTCAGTCAAGTAGACGGATGGTGAGGGCTGACAAGTCAGTTGGCGCCGACGCTCCCGACTATCGGGCGCGAGGGCTCATTCGCGGCGTTCTGGGCGGAGTTGCGGCTTCCAGGCGTCTTCCGGTGCAGCCGATCACGTCATCCGTTCGAAGCGCATCATGCAATGCCTGACACACCTCGCCAGCCTGATGCGCTGCGGCGGTCATCACTGACCCAGGTCTACTAGCCTGAAGGAGAAGGTGGAATCCGCATCCGGAATCATCGCGATTGTGGGCGTGGGTATCAACCGCTTCATAGGATTCGAGATTCGGTGGGGATGACATGAACAGGTCCGAACTGGCGTCGGCAGTGACAACTGCAACGGGACTCGAACCACGGCAGGCGGCGGATGCGGTCGAAGCCACTCTTGACGTCATCATGTCGGAGGTAGCTGCGGGGCGGCGGGTGTCTTTGACGGGCTTCGCGAGCTTCGAGCGCACGTGGCGTTCCTCCCGCTACGGGAGGAACCCTGGAACCGGTGAGCGCATCTTCATCCCAGCTGCGCAGGTTGTGCGGGTGCGTGTCGGGAAGACCTTCAAGCAAGCTGTCAAGGACGGACGGTTGGGGTGGTCGAGGTTCGCGGGTATGGGACCCCAAGCGTACGAGCAACCGAAAGCAGTCTGCGCCTTTTGCGGCGCGGAGTTGATCGGGTCCAAGAGATTCTGCGCCGAGTGCGGTCGTGCAGCCTGACGAGGCCCGGGCCGGGCGCCTGGACGCGTGGAACGTCGGTCAAGCACGGCGTTGCTGAGGTGAAGCCAGCGCGGAAGGAATCATGGCGAACACGGAATCCACCTTGTGCGCCCTGTTGTCCTGGTGTCTCGGCGGATTGGCTAAGCCCAGACTGCCCGACAGCCCGAAACAACTGAGGAGCGGCGAAGGTCGATGGTCAACTTCTGTTCGGAATGTGGAACCGCGCTGGTGGGCACCCGACGATTCTGTACTCAGTGCGGACACAGGGTGCCGGAATCTCCGTCGACAATGCGCGACGCTGCGATGGACGAGACCCATGCATCCGAGGACCCTCAGGAGCCCGGATCCGCGGATCCGTCGGCGTTGGCCTTCGCGGCGGCCCTCGTTGCGACCGGCGCGTCAGGCGGTGACGTCGGTGAAACACTGCGCACGTTCACGCGATGGCAGGCACAACCGCGCGGTCCGTCGCTGAAGACTGATCTCGGACAGTTCTTCGTGTCGACCGGCCGTGACCTGCAGATGGCCGAACAGTTGGAGGCACTGCTCGACCGCAACGAGCTGGTGATGGGGCCAGCTGGACGGAACGCGGCAACGGATCGAAGCCAGTGGGACTTCTATAACGGCATCTGGAGCCTCGCCTCCGGCGACGGGTTTCCCATCGATGCCTGGTTTGGACGCAGCGCGCTCAACGGAGAACCTGCCGTCACCTTGCTGTGCGACCTGCTACTACCAAGCACCCCACCAGGCCCCAACACGGACCCGAGTTGGCTCTCAGCTGCGGCGGAGACGATGTGGAGTCATGCGGTGTGTTTCGCCGAGAACAGTGGTTTCGGCTTCGATCCATTCGGACAGTTCGGCGGGCCTGGCTACTTCCAACGACACCCAGATCGCGACCGTCCCGTTCGTGGCGTCCTCACAGAGGCGACTGACAATTTCCGCTACGTCAACGCCTCGAGTCGAGGAATAGCGTGGCTCACGCGCCCGCTGCCCAACCTGCGCCTTTGGTACATGATCGACGTGCCCCTGCACCGGGCGGACGACGTCTTCTTGGCAGTCGCCGATGTGATGATCCAAGTTCAACAAACACTTCTCTCGGACAGCCAGGTGGCTGAAGGAGTCACGGTTGCCACAGGAATGTCTCCGATCGTCTGCCTAGCCGGCAACCTCTCGGCTATGGAACGTGCCGGTGTCGTAGACGAAGTGATGACCGCCTGATCTCGATCGCTCATGAGGTTCCTGAAGCACCTCCGGTCTCATCGGAGTCGTTTTCATGGCACGTGCGCTACCGCCTTCGGTGCTTCGCGACGGACGACTTGCCAGCCTTGAGGACGCGTCTCCCGCGGGGCTGACGTCTGGGGGTCGCTGGCGGACCGCCGCCGCTCATCGCTCCTGACGCGATTACCCCGGATTGGCGGCTGCCCGGCCAAAGGCGTCAAGGGCGTCCGGACCCGGTCGGCGACTGACTGTCGGTGGTAGGTGACACCTTGTAATGCATCGACCAAGGGTCGGTCCTACAGTGCAAGTAGTAGGCCGTTGGCTACGGGGTATGGGGGTGGGGATGATGGGGGCGACAAGAGCTCCGGCTCGAGTTCAGGAGCTGGAACGTCCACCCCGGAGTATTCTGCTCGCTGGCGCAGTGTGCCTGGTTGTGTCCGCGGCACTCCTCATCCCCAGATCCGCTGCCACATCGATCGCCGGCTACCTGCTGGCTCCTCTCATCGTGACCGCGGCGGTCAGCGCTTACCGTTTTCGCGATATTCGTGCCTCGCAAAGCCCCTGGTATGCGGCCAGCCCTAAGCAGAGGCAGCTGTCAACGGTCATCTTGATTTGCTCCTTCCTGGTTGGTCTCGGTCACGCTTGGCTGATCGCTACCGAGATCGCAAAGATGTTGGCGTCATGAGGAAACTGTTCATCGCAGCCGCCGGAGCGGCACTGCTCGTCCTGGCGGTGGTGTCCCCTGCCCGCGCTGCGGATGTCTCCCCGGAAGCGGAACTTGGATTCCAGCAGATCTCCCAGTGCCTGCAGTCTCGAAATGATCTCGCTGTCCTGCTCGTCGTCGACGAATCGGGGTCCCTGCAGGAGACAGACCCTGAAAACAAGCGCGCAAGACTGCTGGCGAACCTGGTGCGTTCCTTGGCTAGACAAGCCGGTACGCCGACCGCGAACGGCGCGCGGGAAATCAATCTCGCCGTGTCGACCTTTGCCACCGAGTACCGACCCCTCGTCCCCTGGACGGAGCTGGGCCAGGACAGCGGCAACAGCATCGCCACACAACTCGAAAGCGAGATCCCGGCACTGAACCAAGGCGGGGGCACCAATCACCCGGAGGCACTCGCAGGAGCTCGTAACCAGATGGCGGCAATCACTGCTGCATCCGCCGCCGAGCAGCCACCCTGCCAGGTGGCGATCTTCTTCACAGACGGAGTGCTCTCCGTCAGCGATGTCCAAGAAGAGAATGACGCAGCTGCCAACGAAATGTGTCGTCCCGGGGGAGTTGTCGATGGCGTGCGCCGAGACGGTATCAACCTGGTATCAGTCATGCTCTTCGACCCAGCAACTGCACGGGCCGCGCCCACCGAGTACGCGCAGGGCCGTGACCTACTCAAGGCGGCCGCGGAAGGCAAGGGAGGTAGCCGGACCTGCGGAACTCTGCCGATTCCGCCGGCCTATGCGCGGGGTGCCTACCTGGAGGGCGGCGTTGACAAGCTTGCCTCCCTTTTCGCGAGCGCTTTCGCGCTGAGCCAGGGCGCGACCCTGATCGCGTTGGAAGGCTCACCCACGACTGTCGTCATCGATCCAGGTA
>JAUPKO010000504.1 GCA_030837395.1 Actinomycetota bacterium
GTCGACTGGAGATTCACCACCAGCGACGCCCGCATCAAACTTCGGCACCTATACCCAGTGCTTTAAAAGCGACGACCTACTAGCGGGGCGACGCGTTGGAGGACGTGCACGTCGGCCGCGGCAGCCGCAGATCGCCGGGACGCAGCCCCAGCACGAGTTGAACGTCGTAGCCCTCGGAGGGCAATGGCACGCCGGAGGACGCGATCACCTCACCGTTCCGCTGCAGGGCGACGTAAGGGAGCGTTAGGTCCTCGCGGATGCGATCGAGCGCGACGGTGGAGTCACCGCTCATTCCGCCCACCACCCGGCTGGCGGCATCGAGGGGATCGGGCCCCGGCCACCGAAAAGCAACGGATCGATCACCGAGCGCAGCATGACCCCGGCAGGGTGGAACGCCAGTGCCCCAAGCAGGCCAACCACCGCCAAGGCCGCCGGCGACAGCGCAGCACCGCCGAGCACCTCGGCCAGTGACAGGACCCCGACGAACGCGGCGATGTACCCGAGCACCAGCACCGCGAACACCGAGACGTTCACCACGAGCCCGCGCACGTCCACCACCTCTGGCCGCAACACCCCGACAGCCACGGCAACCGGGATGGCGGCAAGCACGGCAACGGCCAGGGCCAGGCTCGACCACAGCAACGCGCCGGTCCGGGCCGTCCGCGGACTCCAGCCGCGACCAGGTCTGGGCGACCAACGCCACCGCGGCCAATGCCCACATCGACGCGACCACACCGAAGTCATGGGCCATCAGAACGGCCACGACCCCGGGGGACACCAGCAGCACCCCCAGGACGAAGTCGACCGAGTGCCGCCATCGCGGTTGAGGGTAGGCCCACAGGGCTGTGGGCAGCAGGACGAGACCGGCGAGCACCAGGCCGGGGGCGACGTCGGAACGAGCGGATTCGCCAACGAGCAGCCAGGTCTAGAAGAGGCCGACCACGCCGGCGGCGGACAGCAGCGCCCCGGCGATTCGGCTGACGTGCCGCTGCACCATGAGCAGCCCGGCGGTCAGGCAGGTGCTGGCCACGAGGGCGCAGGCCGCCAGGGGCCAGTCTCGTTCACGTCTCACTGCCCAGGCCGCACGAGGAGGCCAGGCGGCCCGACATGTCCCACCGCCCAGGCCACGCTGACGGGCGAGCACGATCGCCTCGGCCCGGCTCGCAACTTGGAGTTTGGCGAAGATCGCCGTCAGATTGTTGCTGACGGTCTTGGGCGATAGGCAAAGGCGCTCGGCGATCGTGGCTGTGTGCTGCCCGGAGGCGAGGAGGTCAAGGATGTGGAGCTCCCGCGGTGAGGGCTCGGGGAACGCGGGGTCGGACTCTGGCGCACCGATGGTGCCGGAGGTGGCGAAGAAGCTCAGAACGCTGGCGGCCACTTGCGGACCGAAGATCGCCTCGCCGGCCACGACGCCCGCAGGCCTCCGGCGATCTCGTCCTGGTCGGCACCCTTGAGCAGGTAGCCGCGCGCACCGGCCTTCATGGCGGTGAAGTCGGTGGCGTCCTCATCGAACATGGTGAGCATCAGCACCGCCACGTCAGGGCAGGTGACGCCGATCTGCCGGGTCGCCTCGATGCCGTCCAGGCCGGGAAGTTGGATGTCCATGAGCACGGCGTCGGGGCGGGTGAGCTGGACTTCGCGGACGGCGGTGGCACCGTCGGCCGCCTCCCCCACGACGTCGATGCCGGGCAGCGTCTCGAGCAGGGAGCGCAGGCCGCGGCGGACCAGCGGGTGGTCATCGACAATCACCACCCGGATCACGGGGCTCCCCGGCCCGGCGCCCGCTTGGGTCACCTCGGCCGCATTGTCCTCGGGTTCCGCCACGCAGTCATCCTGCCGCACGCCAGGCCCGCCGGCCCCGGGAACAAGTTCCCGCAACTGCGGGAACCGCGCGTGTCAGGACGGGAATTGCGCACCTTCCGGCCGGGAATCCGGGACGGGCACGGTGGTGTCGTCGGATCAACCACACGCCAAGGAGGCACCATGTCCATCATCGGAAGCAAGTCAACCCAGCCGCGCGCGAGCCAGAGCCAGGCCACCGTGCGTCCCGGCACCAAGAACAGGGCCGGCTACGTGCTGGCGATCCTGCTCTCCGTCAGCAGCCTGGCCGGGCTGTTCGCGCCCACTCCAGAGGGCGAGGTCGGGCCGCCGATGCTGGTGCTAGGACTCGGTGCGGCCCTTGGGTTGGTGACCATCGTGGCCGTCGTGTTGGCCTGGGCCCGGGGGGAACAGAGCCGCGGTGCGGGTGGCGTCGGCGGCGATCATCGTCGGGGCCGTGACGGCGCTGCCGGCGTTCTTCGTGTCAGACGTCCCCGCGATGCTGCGCGTGTTCGCGGCGATGACGGTGCTGCTGAGCATCGCAGCGGTGGTGCTCCTGCTGTCCCCGGCACGTCGCGCGACCGAGCAGGGGGTGTGAGCATGGGCCTCTTGTCCGTGTTGACCTCCATTGCTAGCATGAAGCATGGCAAATTGGAAAACTCCCACGCTGGTCCAGCTCGCAGGCGCGGAATCGTCCGAGTCCGTAAAGTTCGCTGGGGCTGGTGACATTCAGTACCCAGACTCGCAGAAGATGTTCAACGCATCGTAGGCCCTGCTGAAAGCAGGCTTCTGCAACCCAAAGAGGATTGCCTGGTCTTCCCCCTCGCAGCCCCACTTGTACTTGTTTTCGATGAGTCCTCAATAACAGTTGTCAATGAGGCCAGTTCACTAGGGTTTCGTAGCGATCAAAAAGGCATGGTCTTCGGATCCATCACTTACGCTCATGCGAAGTCGTTGGTTGGTGGGCTATCGACGAGTGGTGACCCTGGGTATCCACCCGATGTTCCTTGGATGGCCCTCGCAATTCTCGAGGGTGGCCGGTCTGTTGCCGTCTCTTGCTCCACGCTTCTGCAGAACGGCCTCTACTGGGCGACCGAGCCCGGCGCTAGCCGCAATCGCCTGGTCGTCGGCACGGATCCCGGATCGGTGGCGAAACAACTGTTTCAGGTGAGCCTCAACGTAGATCACCTGTTCAAGTCCGCGCTGCTAGAACCATCCACCGCAACGCCGTTCCGAGAAATTCATCGCCTACGACTCGGGCAAACTCTGCTCTTCGACACACTGGGCGGACCGACTCGGATTCTCGACTGGTGCGGTCCGAGCCATTGGAGCAATGTGGACGCTCCCGATGTCGGGCATGTGCGCGAATACGTTGAGGCCTTCGACCGCGTCGTTGCCGACTCTCTGACCCGAACGCAAGAAGTTGTGGTTTGCGCGAGTTCCGGCCTTGATTCCACGTACCTCCTCGCTTCTCTCGCACGCCGACTTGGCGGTTCGGAGGTTGCTCATGGATACGTCCATGCCCCTCTGCCAGGGGCACGCCTAAGGCGTCCGGATGGCACTGCAGCAGACGAGTACCCCCTTGCCAGCCTTATGGAGTCGCGGTACCCATCAAGAGTGCGAATTCGGGCCGTTCGCAATTTCGACTCGGTCAAGCCCCTGGACGCGGCGCTCCAACTCAGTTCGCTCAGCTGGGAGCCCATGTTAGCCGTGAGCAACGCCATCTGGATAAGCCAGATTTGGGACATCGCCTGCCGTCACGACTCGAAATTCTTGTATCACGGACGACACGGAAACGCATCGTTCAGCGGACCTCACCCCTACGCTTTGGATTACTACCTTGCCAATCGTCGGCCCGCGGCCGCGCTCAGAGTTTCCTTTCAGAGACCGCACGCCCTCCGAACCTGGTTGTCTGCCAGCCGAAATCACTTGGGGTTCGGTGGACGGCCGGCGGCCAAGATTCAGACTGATGAGCAGTGCTCAGCAGTTCGGGTCGTGGACGGGAGTCGCGTAGGTTGGCGGTTGGACACTGCCGCTTACGACCGAGAAGCCTTCCTGCGCGAACTTGGCCTTCGTCGCTCAAGGGTTGCGAGCCTTCCATATCCGCGAGGTGTCCTGCCGGTTGACCCGTTCCGGGCCCGGGCCATACTGGAACTGGCCTCCAGGATACCGCCGATTGACTGGACTCGCGGTCCACTCGGCTGGAGAGGGTACCGCGGTTTCGCGCGAAGGGTTGGCAAGGGGAGGGTTCCGGACCCGATCCGGTTGGCTCGTGCGGGTGACTCACAGGGCCAGGATGCGTGGTTTGCCATGCGGGACCAAAAGACGCAGTACCTTTCATTTGTCGAAGCGCTCCGCGACTGCCCAGTTTTTGGTGATGCCATCGACCATCGGCACATCAGCCAAGTGGTCCGCGATTGGCCCTGGGGGGAAGCGCAATCACCACCCACGCAAGAATTCGCTATGGTGAATCAGGTTCTCCATGTTTCCCAGTTTGTTTCACTGCTTCGGAACGAGTTTCCTCAGCTCAGTGTTGGCGGATCATGACCGTTCGATGAGTCAGCTTCTCAAGTGCTGCCCATGGGGGAGGCAGGGTCAGTCCCACCGGGCCTTCTGAACATCACCTGGAGCGTCTTGGCTGCGAGATGCAGCCGGTGACAGGGCCACTTCCAGGTCTCCCACCGAGTGGTCAGCTCTCACCGTCACCCCATGCCCCGAGTTCCGCAGCTATCGGGCTGGTGTAGGTAGATTCGGGCTGGTTTCGTGCTCAGATCGGCCGTTTTCGGCTTCCAAAACGCGAAAATGCGTAGGCACACGGTTCGGCGTGTTCAGGGTTGACATCGTGCCTGGTGGGGTGTTGTGTTGTAGGTATGTACGTGCGTCGGACGGTGCGTAAGCGTAAGGACGATACCGAGGTCGCGTATCTGGCGTTGGCGCACAACGAACGCGTCAACGGCACCTCGTCCACACGGGTGTTGCTCAACTTCGGGCGGGAGGACCAGCTCGATCCGGACGCGTTGCGTCGGCTGGTGTCCTCCCTGACCCGCTACCTGGGCGACCCCGACCCGTACGCCACCGATCCGGACGCCGACCCAAGCGCCTTGGGGCTGACGGTGACCGAGTCGAAGTCGATCGGTGGGGTGTGGCTGCTCGATGCGCTGTGGCACCAGCTGGACATCGACACCGCGCTGCGGACTGTGCTGGGTGGGCGGCGGTTCACCACTGACGTGGAGCGGGTGCTATTCGCCCTGGTCGCGAACCGGGCCCTGGATCCGTGCTCGAAGCTGGCCGCGGCCGAATGGGCCACCCTTGATGTCGCCATCGACGGGCTGGGCTACATGGACGAGGATCAGGCGTACCGGGCGATGGACCTGCTGGTCGAGGCGGACACCTGCGCCGAAGTGCAGGAGACGGTGTTCTTCAAGGTGGCCGATCTGTACAACCTCGAAGTCGACATCATCCTCTTCGACACCACCAGCACATATTTCGAACGCGACACCGCAGACGTCGACCCCGACACCGGGGAGTTGGGGTTCCGGCGGTACGGGCATTCCAAGGACCACCGCAGTGATCTGCCGCAGGTGATCATCGGGCTGGCGGTGACCAAGGAGGGCATCCCGGTGCGGGTCTGGACCTGGCCGGGGAACACCACCGACACCGCCGTGCTGCCCGAGGTCCGCGACGGGATGCGCGGCTGGAACCTGGGCCGGGTGATCACGATCGTGGACCGCGGGTTCTCCTCGAACGCGAACCTGGACTATCTGCACCGCGGCGGCGGGCAGTGGATCGCCGGGGAGAGGATGCGCGACGGCTCCACCGACGCCGCAGAAGCCCTGGCCCGCCCCGGCCGCTACACCACCGTGGACGACCACCTGAAGGTCAA